>JBEKJA010000247.1:0-4947 GCA_050011475.1 Syntrophales bacterium | reverse complement strand
TGGGCTGTTTATCATAATAGGATTGCTTTATATTGGTGCATTGAATCCAATCATTTACTTGTTTCGCTGGATAATATTGGCTTTAATCGGTATTATTCTTCCCTAGACTGGACACCCTACCGCAGAATAGGAAAAGTGATGTCTCGAAAAAAGATGATCATGATCACCATGGTCATAGGCTCTTTTGTCGGAGCCTATGTGCCCGCTCTACTTGGGGCTGACTCACTTTCTCTCTCATTGCTTGGATCTGTCATCGGTGGAGTCATCGGGGTATGGTTGGGGTATCACGGCACGGTCTGATCTTTTTTACTGTCTGCTCCATGGGATGCGCCTGTTAACGCTTTTCCGAATGCCTGCAGTTTCTCCCGGTCCAGGCGTGTGTAATCGGGACCTTTGTATAGGCTGAGAAACGCCCCTGCTTTCACCACCGGGCCGGGTGAGACATCAATATCGGCTCCGGAGAGCCTTAGCAGTTTTTCCATCGATTGAACCGTAGTGTTGCCTCCAAATGAACTATTTACACTAAAGGCAGCGGCTTTTTTACCCTTGAGAAAATCCTTGGGAATCGATTCGAGGAACGCTTTGACAGGACTGGCTATACCGGAAGAAAATGGCATAATGCCGGTATGACAGGGACTGCCGACCAATACCAGGTCATAATTTGCCAGCTCTGGATATTTTATGTCTTTGACATCCTTGATATCCGGCGTGACATTATACTCCTTCATTCCCACCGCGATGTCCCTGGCGGCATCCAGAGTATGGCCCGTCTTGGTATAATAAATAATGATGGTTTTCAACACCGGCCCTGCAGCCTTTGCCTCCATTTTCTGGCCGTCCGGCGTGGGAATTGCAGTGCAATTGGCGTTATCCGGTTTTTCCGCACAGCTTTGAGCGTAAGAATAGCCAAAATTAAGGATTCCTAGGGCCAATGCCAATACCATTATTAAAACAATCTTTGTGTGCTTCATTTCCAACCTCCGTTTTTTTCTGAATAGAACCCGGATGTATGTATCCCATCTTTCTGTTACAGTAAAGACCCTTCATTTAATCCATGATATAATCCATATTGACTGATTCATTTTTATAGTTAATAATTATGATATTTGGCTTGCTAATACCTTCATATATAATGGCGATATTGCGAGATAGTGTATAAACCAGTGATTTGTAAGATTGCCGCGCTTCGCTCGCAATGACATTTGATTTATTCGGATAATGCCTATGAAAATGATTTTGGTGCGGCATGGTGAAACACTCTGGAACCGGGAGGGTAGAGTACAGGGGACCAGTGACATCGCATTGAGTGATATGGGGAGATTACAGGTAAAAAGGCTTGCCGAATCCCTCAGAGATGATAATATTAAAAATGTATATTCGAGTCCCCTGAACAGGGCGTATGAGACCGCCAGTATCATCGTTGAACGAATCTCGATTCCTATTCAGCTTGAATCAGAGTTGCGCGAAATGGATCAGGGCGATTTCGAGGGAGTGTCTCATCGCGAATTGACGGCTGAACATAAGCCCTTTCTTCAGCAATGGCTTAAGGATCCGGCATCTGTTAAAATGCCCAATGGCGAATCGCTGCTGGAAGTTCAAGACAGAGCCTGGAAGGTAATCAATAATATTTTCAGGAATATGGACAATACTCTTATCGTCTCTCATAACTTTACACTTACAACCATTATATGCAAAATTAACGGTATCAGCCTGTCGGACTTTGGAAAGATACATGTGGGCCTGGCTTCGAAAACGATTATCAACGTATTGGATGGGGAAGCCAGACTGGAGCTGTTAAACGATCAAAGTCATCTTGGTGAATGAAATGAAATCCAGATTAAATGTTGGGAGCAAAGCACCGGACTTTTCCTTCAACACGCCTTGGGAGAATAATTTGTCGTTCTACAAGGAAACGGACAATAAAAAGGCCGTGCTGTTTTTTCTGCGTTATTACGGCTGTTCCGTCTGTCAGATGGAAATGTCCAGCATAAGGAGAGAGATAAATGTTCTCAGGCAAGGGGACACAAAAGTATTTGTCATTCTTCAAAGTCATCCATCCACTCTTACATCCCTGCTTCGCAAAAAAGATTGGCCGTTTATAATTGTCTCCGATCCCCAGGGCGATATTTTCCATCTCTATCATGTGGAACCGGGCGGTATCCTTAAATACATGCATCCGGCGGGGCTTGTTGCGGCTATAAAGGCCGTATCCCAAGGGTTCAGACATGGAAAATTTGAAGGAAAGGAGACTCAAATGCCCGCGGTTCTTACGATATCCTCAGATAAAACCATTACATTTGCCTATTACGGGAGCAATGTGGGTGATATTCCTTCTCTTACCGAGATAGCGGGTCATATCGGGTGACACCATGAAAAGAAAATTGTATCTGTTCCTTTTTGGTTTTGGACTCTTAACGGCCCTTTTCATGATACCTCAACAAATGCAGGCCGCTCTTGGCGAGAATACCGATTCCATTGAGTCTGATAGGAAGATGCTATCGGCCGGTCACAGGAACCCGACAGTCCTCGGTAATTATACGGTTCATGAAATTTCATCCGATTCGACTACCATTCGGGAATATGTTTCACGAGCTGGAATGGTATTCGGAGTTGCCTGGAACGGACTAACCCATCCGGACCTGACACCGCTTCTGGGTTCCTATGACGGCGAATACCGGGAAACACTTTTGCAGACACCACGGGTACATGGCCGCAGGTATCTCAGAGTGAAGGCACAGCATGTCATAGTGGAGAAATGGGGTCATATGCGAAATCTGCGGGGTCGGGCCTACGTTCCGAGCCTGATTCCCGCCGGGGTAAATATTGATGACATCAAGTAAGGCGTTGCTTCTTATCCTGATCCTTGCATGGGTGCTCGGTTGTGGAGGTAGGGGAATTTTATGAATGGGGCTGAAATTTTGCTTAAAACGGCTGCCGCCGCAGGCGTGGAAGTATGTTTTGCCAATGCGGGGACCACTGAGATACAAGTAGCAGCCGCGTTTGATCAAGTACCTGCGATCAGGCCCATTCTTGGTTTGTTTGAGGGCGTCTGCACCGGCGCCGCTGACGGTTACGGGCGCATGAAGGGCAAACCCGCGATGACGTTGCTGCATCTAGGACCCGGTCTTGGCAATGGCATTGCGAACCTGCATAATGCACAGCGTGCCTGCAGCCCCTTATTGAATGTGATTGGTGATCATGCATCCTGGCATCTGTCTGCCGATCCGCCCTTGGCAATGGATATATCCGGATTGGCCGGCACTGTTTCCGATTGGCAGCGCAAGAATGTTTCGGTGGAAAATTTATCAAAAGATACAACCGATGCCATAGCGGCTGCGCACTATGGCCAGGTATCCACGCTGATTATTCCCAGTGACTCACTGTGGTCGGACTATCCGGGGGATGATATATGCATATCCGATTTTTCCTTCGATCCAATATATGTCTGGCGTATCGATAGTGCCTCAAGAACACTGACAGCGGCAAAGAAAGCCGCAATCATCATGGGCGGGTGCGTTCTCAATAAGCGTGGTCTGAAAGCGGCGGGACGCATCAAAGCCCTTACGGGATGCGATCTCCTCACCGCGATGCAGTTATCCTGTATGGATAGAGGAGCAGGACTGCCTCCCGCAACCCGGATTCCCTATTTTCCCGAAGACGCCATGGCACTGCTGTCACCATATGACACGGTGATTCTGGCGGGTACGAATGCACCAGTCGCCTTTTTCGGTTACAGAAATGGCAGAAGTTTTCTTTTAAATGAGACAGCTAAAACATTTCGTATCGATACTAGCAGGCAATGTGCAGTTGATGCATTGGAGGCGCTGGCAGACTCATTGGATGCGGCGGGGAAGGGGGCAGGCGACAAAATTGTTTATACGGATTACAGGGTGCCTAAGATGCCATTCGGCAGACTGACTGCGGAGAAGGCATGTGCGGCCGTTGCGGCCTTGCAGCCGGAAAATGCAATTATCGTGGATGAAGGCCTGACATCGACTATGCACTATTTTTCCTTGTCGGCCGGTTTGGCGCCGCATAGTTACATTACCAATACCGGCGGGGCAATAGGGCAGGGAATGCCCTGTGCTGTGGGTGCCGCTGTGGCACACCCGGACAGGCCGGTCATTAATCTGCAGGCGGATGGCAGTGCCATGTATACCGTTCAGGCGCTTTGGACTCAGGCTCGTGAGGGCCTGAATGTAACCACTCTGATTTGCGCGAATCGTCAATACTCCATTTTACAGGTGGAGTTTTTACGGGCGGGCTATACCTCGTTTGGCTCGAAGATGCTGTCGCTGACGGATCTCAATAACCCGGTGATTAATTGGTGCTGGATAAGTCAGGGCATGGGGGTGCCTGGTGTATCCGTAGAAACTTGTGAACAGCTTGCGAAGGAGTTTAAAAACGCACTGGCGGAACCGGGTCCTCATCTCATAGAAATGATATTTCGATAAAAATCAGGACCTGGCGTGAACCAAAATATAGAGTGGGTGGATTTATGGAAAAATTTTTCTCATGGTATTATTTGATCCTGGTTATCCCGTTTGTTTTCATGGGATGCAAGAGCAAACCGGAAATCATAGAACAGAAGTGTTCCATTTGTCATAAGACGTCAGTGGTCTATCAGAAAAAACGTCCTATGGTGGAATGGGAACGGCTCATCTATGGAATGAAGACACGCGGTTTAAAGGTGACACTGGATGAAGAGAAATCCATTATGGAGGCTCTGAATAAGGATTACAGCAAATGACGGGGAAGGTCATATGCTCGAGGAACCTCCCGCGGTTTCCCAGTCGATAATGGCAGCGTATGCTTCATCCGGCGTTGAAGATGATCGAAAAGTATCCATGAACTGCCTGTTCCTTGCCGCCTTGCCGGCAAGACCCAGGATTATAATTTGTTCGTCAGGCATATCTGCTGGTGACAGAATCATAAAAACACACTCAA
>JBEKJA010000246.1:0-4952 GCA_050011475.1 Syntrophales bacterium | reverse complement strand
TTGGAATAATCATATTGGATTTCAAAACCGAGTAAAAAGAATCCAATTAGGAGATGTCGATATGGCGATTGCAGATATCATGGTAAGATATGAAAGAGATACAGATGGCATTACTTCACGTCAGTGTCTTAATGAACTGATTGCTTCTAAAAGGATCATCCAATTTTATCGTGAATCAGAGAAAAAGTGGGTGACAGTCGGGATTGATCCTTGCAGAGGAGTGGGTGGCATTTACAACGGACCTAAGAGAAGATCAACGGAATCAATTCGTCGAAGTTAAAGAAGGTTAAGGCCAGGTTAAAGAAACTTGCCTTAAGACTTAATATCAACAGCAGAATTGTATTGTTATTTATGTTAGATAACGATAACCGCACCAAGATTGAGAGGGAAGCATTGGTTTGCAATGTTAGAGGGAATTATATAGGTTGTAGATTTACTCCACAACCCCAGGGCTCTGAACCTGACTTTATATCCTATATTAACGCTCACTTGTTACAAAATATTGGTGGAAAGATGCAGGATAAGAAAGAGTTATAAGTTGATGCGTTGACTTGTCTCAATTTCAGAAACTTATAACTCATACCCGACCTCCATTGCTGATTATCCTCCCCTTCATTAAAAACCCGCCATCTTCTTCATTATTAATCTCTCTAGCGCATAAGGTACAAAACCTCTCAATTTATGAAGCAGCTTCATTGCAGGACGATCAACTAACCAGTGGATACGATTGCTGGCTGCAGCCTTCCACACCATTTTCGCAACATCCTCTGCAGTTAGAAAAACTCCGACATTATCAACAAGTATATCCGGATTCTGTTCCACCATCGGTGTATTAACAAAATTCGGCATTACATCACACACATTTATTCCATATCGTTCCCATTCAATATTCAATGATTCTGTAAAGCCTCTCACCCAGAATTTTGATGCAGAGTAAGTAGCTTCACGTGGAGTTGCATAAACAGAAGCAACGGATGCCATGTTGATCACTCGTGATCCCCGGGTATTCTTGAGATACGGAAAGGCATAATATGTGCAGTTGAGGACCCCTTTGGCGTTTACTTCGAGAATTGCATGATGATCTTCCAGCGATATATCTTCAAAGGGATGAATACGAAGTATTCCAGCGCAATTGAACAAAATATCGATTTTCCCACCGGCTGCTTTATTGAATTCATATAATACGGCGGCAACTCTGTCTGCATCTGTTACATCAAGACGTTCAGTGTAGCCAATCTTACCGTCCATACTTCTTTTGAGTGCCTCCAACCCGGCTTCATTCACATCCGTTATCCCGACGAACCAGCCTTTATTGGCAAACAGCATCGCAGTTGCCTTTCCAATCCCGGATGAGGCCCCTGTTATGAATATACTCTTCTGCATGTATACTTCCTTACTTTATATGCAAGCCATAAGGGATAAATTTCCACCAATACCTGTACCACATTTTAAGTTAGAGTTCTGCCGTTTTTAATTTTTTAATGCTGATATGCTTCTCGTGATAGTGAATTGTATACTTTCAACTCGTAATCTTCATCTCGAATCTTAATTGGTAAGAAGGGTTTGTAGGAGAAATCCGCAAAAGCTTCTTCCTGAAGTCATTTATCACGGCCATTTTTGATTTATGCAAGCTTTCAAGTGGTAATCAATTAATTCTATTACGGAAGATTTCATTTGTTTGTAGGAGACACCAATGGTGGATGTCCTCCTGAGGTCGTGTTTTTTTGAATCAGCCGGTTTATACAACATTTCGATCACTAACCCTCAAAAAATGGCAGAACTCTAACTTAAAATGTGGTATAAGTTTCGCGGCAGGTCAGCCGCGAGAAGAAAAGTTCCTTTCAAAAGTTGATCATGCACGCCATTCTCAATCTTCTGAAAGAATGCTGCGCTACTGACGCACAAAAACTAAGATTGCAGCTTTCTTTAGGAGAAAATGAAAAATGCCTCATTGACCGGAAAAGTGAACAATGGGTAAGGTTTTGAGCGGGTTCATTATTCAAGAGGTTCTAGAACGTACGATGGGAATTCATCAATAAGATAGAGGTTTGACAAGCCGGATGAAAAATGTTTTTCGCATCAACCGCTGTCTTGAACCCGGACAGTACAACCTATCGGAAGTATTTACCGATATTCGCAACTATGATATTCTACCCGCCATCTTTGCCGACGCTGAAGAAATCAATGAGGTCATGGCAAAAACCAAGGTTTATGTGGTGGAAGGGCCCTTTGAGATGTTCGTAGATAACGATGACGGTTCCATTTCCATTGGTATGAGACATCTGCGCCGCTCCTCTGATGAGATTCTGTATCTTGATATCATCCATGAGCTTTGCCATGTAAAGTAACACCTTCAGGGGAGGGATCTTTATGATAGGCATAAAGCTTATGTAGATCGAGAAACTGAAATCGAGGCTTACCAGGTAATCGTACAGGAAGCACGCCGCAGCGGTTTGAACGATAAAGACATTTGCGATTATCTTCGCGTTGCGTGGATTACTCCTGAAGAGCACAAACGGCTGGTCCGCAGGCTTGGTGTGGCTGGAAGAATACGAAAAAGTGATTTACGATGATTGCAGCTATTCAGGACGATGGATAGAAAAGAAAAATCTATTAAAGAGGGAGAGATACAATCAGCATCTTGCTCAGCTCATCTATAGGCAACATACGCCTCCTGATCAATCATTCCAACCTGTCCATCATCTAAATCGGGCTTCGTATAAAAATATGTCAGCAAATACCAAAGAATAGCATCAACCAGCCATATTTATGAAATCTTGAGAACTTAATGGAATCAGAAACAAGATAAAGAATGATACAATTTTCACAGAAGGGGGGTTCATGCTTAATATTGAACAATACCGCTATGGCGAAGATAATCTTGGCTATTTCATTTATGGAAAGAAAAAAGCCATGGCTGTTGACGGCGGTGCCTGGGAAGATATTTTGGAATTTTTATCCGGAAATGATCTAGTCCTCGACTATGTGGCAAACACCCACCTTCATTATGATCATATTACCGGCAACGATGAACTTCTGAAACGGACAAAAGCCAAGTATCTAGAATTTGACGATCTTTCCGATGGTCGAGAAATCTTCCTAGATGGCGATAAAATCATCATTATTCGAACACCCGGTCACTCTATCGAATCACTCTGCTTTTATACGGGATCTGCCATAATAACCGGCGATACCCTTTTCAACGGTACCGTAGGCAACTGCTTTTCCGGTGATCTGAAGGCCTTCTTGCTGTCTATCAAGCGTCTCATGGCTTTTCCTCCCAATACATTGATCTTTGCCGGTCATGATTATTGGATGGATTCACTGGCCTTCGCCGAATATTTGGAACCAGAAAACCCGGATATAGCACGCTTCCGAAGTTTGTATGATCCCAATCATGTCTGTTCAACCCTGGCGGAAGAATTTAAGATCAATCCCTATCTCCGGTTCAACGCAACACCGATAATAAAACTCTTAAAAGAACGTAACCTTCCTCACGAAACGGAATGGGAAAGATGGGAGTCCCTCATGTCCATCGATGGAGCATGATGAAGATGCAGCGAAAAGCAGTAATTGGACTTTTTACGACACCTTTAAGATTTTATTGTAAGGCAGTAAGACTTCAGTTTCTCAATCGGATGGTATGCATTCTTCGACTTGGCCAGGGCGTCAAGGCCCATATCGCTCTCTTTGTTCATAAACACGTAGCCACGGAAGAGTTCCTTAGCACATTCATTGTCCAGAAACTGGTAAAGACCTTTGATGTGGGAATAGGCCTTTTCAAAATTGAGGACGCCCATATCTTGTGTTAAATGCGACATGATGGCAAAGGCGCAGATCTCACCGTCTATCCGGACATATAACCCTCGCCACTCTAATTCTTCAATGGTATGGAGCGCCTCAATAATTGCCGCCTTTTCACAGACCATAGTCTCATCCTGCTCTTTGTCGCATTCCTGCAGATTGCACCATTTTTCTAGAAAGTCGAGACATTGGGGAACATCATCTTCCGTGATCGGCCCTGTGACCGCCCGGTTGTGATGAACATATTCCCGTGAAAACTGGTGAATAAGATTCCGCTTTTTTGAATACCGGTTTCCTTTGAGGTCGACAAGGTCCTTAGTGCGATAGAGATAGTCCTCATACTCTTTCTGTTCAGTGATATCGAAATAAGGATCGAGGGCGCTGTCTCCCACCTGTTGTAAATAATCCCCAGGAACAAAACAGATCCGCCTGCATCCTGTTGTCATAACCCGTTCTTTCAGGTAAGCTAGGGAAGGGCACCCATGGGCGCTGATAGGCAAAATCATATAGCCGTTATCGTTCTGATGCATGTTGTTTTTGGTCGTCACGATCACCTCACCATGGACAATCTCGTAATAAGACTCGGAGCAGTTGTTACTCCAAGCAATGAGGGAAGGTAGGGAATAGGTGCTGAGGCGGTGGGGCTGACGCTCAAAGAAATGCTTCAATAGAGAATAATCTTTTTTGGATAAAGGTTTCATCATTTATGATCAACCTTCAAACGCATCGGTAGAGAGAGGGGTATTTCCTCAAAGCCCATTTTGCGATAGAAGGAATGAGTGCGATTTTCGGCGATCAAACCGATCCACTGCATGCCGTCGTTCCGGAGACGTCCCACGATTTCCTCGATAATCTTCATACTGATCCCCTGATGGCGGAATTGGGGATAAACGATTACATCCTGAATATAGGAGTCGTTCACACGATCGCTGATTGCTCGTCCCATTCCCACAATCTCGTTGCCGTCTCTGACGGTTAGAAAGCAGTGGCTCCCCGTAACAATGCGACGAATCAGCTCGTGATTGCCATTGTCCTGTTCATTCCACCAGCCAGCTTCACGATACAAGGCTATGATCTGCTCGATTTGTCTAGGATCAGGGTCGGTTATGAATTGATATTTATACGATATCATGCTGATAATGGTCTAG
>JBEKJA010000245.1:0-4961 GCA_050011475.1 Syntrophales bacterium | reverse complement strand
GGAGAGGAAAGGTGAAATCCTGGACATGGTTGCCGATATATCAAAAATTGAAAAAGAGTTAGGATGGCAGCCTAAGATCAGTTTTAATGAGGGAATAAGAAAAACTATAGAAGTCATAAAAAGGGAATATTAAGCCAGAAAAACAAAGGTCCCGAAGCATCGTTTCTCCAAATTCATAGGAAATGAAAACGCTAATTTTATTATATTCTACCATTGATTACCTTGCTTCTATTCTTTTATGTAGTGAAATAGCTTGACTACATGGGTAATGCAGAGAAGATCGACACGCGACTGTTCAGCAACAGACTGGTTTGCGCTTGTGGGAATGTCTGGTGGGTAAAGAAAGCTGATCTATTTCAAGTGAAGAAATGCAAACCCTGTACGTTTAGAGAAAGAAGGCACAGGCGTAAATCTCGCTCAAGAATCGTGCATAAATAGATTTCCAATGGGAGTTAGACGCTCAGCCTGGCAGTTATATGGGTGAAGTCGTTTTGCTAATCCATTACTTCCTGTAATCTTCAAATCATCAACCTCGACAAAAATGCAAGACTTCAAACCGTAATCAACATAATTTACGCCTGACATTTTGTGGTCAAAATTATATTGACGCACAAAATCCCTCTTCATATACTCCTGAGGAAAGAAAAGAGGAGAAAGCATAGCAACCAAAAATGTCCTCATTATTGGAAGTGGGGTCGGGGGGAGCGCCGTCGGCGCACTACTGGCCAACACAGGCCGATTTAACGTCAGCTTGATCGAGAAGTCGGATTTGATCGGGGGCCGATTCGCCACATATGACAAAGACGGTTTTAAATTGGACGTTGGCTGCCACATGCTGGCCAACTGCGACAAGGGTCCCTTCGGCAAGGTCCTCGATATATGTGGCTGCTCCGATTATGTGAAATGGCGTTATGCTCGGAAACCATCCCCGGTCCTCTTCTTTAACGGTGAAAGGGTAAAATTTCCGTTCGAAGCCTATAAAATGGGTTTTACGAAAGAGGATTTCAGGAATTTCATGAGGTTCTATGCCGATCTCGTTCAACTTTCCGAAGAAGACTACGAAAAACTGGACCAGGTCAGCATTTCCGATTACGTCAGCAGATATGTCAAATCCGATTTGGCCAAGGGGTTGGTTGGTTACTTTTCCTCCATTGACTTTGTGACCCGCGATGATGAAACGCCGATCGGCGAATACGCGAGATGCCTGAATGAAATCGCGAGAAACAAGGCCGTGGGCTATCCTGTCGGCGGCACGGGCAAAATTCCCGAGGCATATTGCAGAATAATCCGAGAACGCGACGGCAGGGTGCTGACTGGAACGGCCGTCAAGAAGATTCTCGTCGAGGATCGAAAAGCGACAGGCGTCGTTCTCGCGAACGGCGAACGACAGAAGGCCGATCTGGTGATCAGCAATGCCGGCATCAGGGATACGGTCCGCTTTCTCGTCGGCGAGGACAAATACCCCCAAGCCCATACGGACCGAATCCGCCGTTACAGGTATTCGTACAGCACCAGCACCATCAAAATCGCGTTGAACGAGAAATTATCGAGCGACAGCATGATCTTTTACATCGGACGCAGAGACCTGAGCGCCTTTGAAAATCAGATGGAGCTGACGGGCGAACTGCCCGACATGGCCCCAAGTCTCATGATTCCCGTGGTCTCAAATCTGGACCCGGAGTCCGCTCCGGAGGGGAAGCAACTGATGATCGCCGGAGGCTCTTGCAGGATGCCGCATAACGCCGGGGCCGTCGTTTGGAAAAAATGGGAGAAGGCCATCATGAATTCCCTTGAGGTCATTTTCCCAGATATCCTGGAACATATTCTGTGGACGGTCGCCACGAGCCCGGAGGACATCGATCGTTTCGCCGGCGAGGACGGTTCGGTCATCGGCATTGGCCAGATGCTCGGACAGGTCGGCGACAACCGGCCAAAAATATTGGATGAATACGTTCAGAATTTATACCATTGCAGCGCCGACACTGGCCTCCACGGCATCGGCGGGGAACTGGCCATGGACGCCGCATTCAGGCTCTACAAGCATTTGGGTTAGGTGGTCCGCATTTTTTTCCACACGTTCATCAGTCAAATGGATTATTACTACTCCGGTAAATAAATTACCAACGCCGCAAAAAGTCATGGATAGCTGTCATATGTTTCCAACGGTAATGCGTAACAGTTAAAATCTTTGACTCTATTTATTTTGGGTAACCGTTAAATTGACTTTGGTGAGGACATGTTTTTGCAAAGCTGAGCGTTATTTCCTGAAATGTTGCTTTTCTAATTTTACATATTCAAGCAAGATTTTAAGTGATAATAAACAAAACGGCATAACTCTAACTTAACATGTGATACAATTATTTGGTTAGGTTACAAGGTCTATGCAAAGGAGCTGAAAGTATGGAAACGGTTTATAAACGACTTGCGAAGCATCTGGATAAACTTCCAATTCCCTATCCGGCTACAGAGTCCGGGTTGGAAGTGAAAATCCTGGAGCGGTGGTTTACTGAACGGGAGGCAGAGATTGCCTTGGCAATGAACGGGTTTCCCGAGACTGTTGCAACAATTGCCGAGCGCCTGAACACGGACCCCGAAGTCCTGGCACCGGTTCTCGAATCCATGTCGAGAAAGGGGGCCATTTTTCGAATCGCCAAAGGAGAGAAGCGTTTTTACAACCTTGTACCCTTGGCGGAAGGCATGTGGGAGTTTCACATTCATAGCAATACGCTGGAAGATATCAAGACTATGAAATCCTATCTCGAGGTCTATATGCCGAAGGCCTGGTACGGAACATCGACGAGCCAGCATCGGATTATCCCCATCTCGGAGAGTTTAACGGATGACATGGAGATTCTGACGTATGAGCGGGCAGAGGAAATTCTCCGGTCACAAACCAAGATTGCCGTCGCCCCGTGCATCTGCCGCAAGGAAGAGAAGATGCTCGGCCGTGGGTGTAACCATCCGATGGAGGTCTGCATGGCCTTTGGCGTGGGAGCCTATTTCTACATCGAAAACGGCTTGGGGCGGGAGGTTTCCCAGACGGAGGCCATAGATATCCTCAAGGGCGCCATGGATTCCGGGCTCGTCCTCCAGCCGGGGAACGGTCAGAAGGCCTGGAACATGTGTATGTGTTGCGGGTGCTGCTGCAATCTTCTTAAGGCGTTGAAGAAGATGGAAAAACCTGCGGCAGTGGCCCACACAAATTTCTACGCATCAGTGCTGGTGGATAACTGCACCGCTTGCGGTCTCTGTGAGGAGAAGTGCCCCATGGAGGCGATCCGGGTCGTAGATGACGCGGCGGTGGTGAATCGGGACCGGTGCATCGGCTGTGGCGTCTGTGTGGGAACCTGCGCGTTCGATGCCGTCAAGCTCTTGAAGAAGGACGTATCCGACCGGTATATTCCACCGAAAGATGTGATCGAAATGCAGACCCGTGTCGCAAAGGAACGTGGACTCTTCTGAGATTCCTCCTGATAGATAGCGATACCGAAGCGCGCCTTCGCACATTCAATGGAATACATATCTATCTCATAGAAATCTTCTGGCTGACTTGAAAGAAGGGGGTTCTCTTTAATGCCCCTCCTTTACCTCTGTGAATTTCAATCGGAAATAATTAAGACCCGATGTTAATCGTTTACAATACGTGTAGGAGAACTAAATAATGATGCCCTGATATGACAATACCTGCGAAGTGTGGTACTATTCTAAGAACACTCAAGGACACCAGCGAAAAGGAATACGGAACAATATACAGAGTGATCAAGGCAATACTTAGGTGAGAATTGTCAAAGAATTCGGTGAGGACAACATGAGCAAATTGTAACTATCCCATTTTTTGTTTCTCTAAAATATTTTATAAAACATATTGCACACCAGAGTGAGACTGATTATGGACTGATGATCGAGATCCCGTAATCGAAAGAAAGCGGGGTTTTGTGTTTTTATCTATATTCAAAACATTTGATTAAGTAATTGGAGGACTCCTATGTTATCGACAAGCGCCGTTATTTCATCTTGTTTTCTTGAGCAATACTTCTTCCTGAAATGTTGTACATCTAATTTTGCCTTTCCATTCGATATTTCAATCTGTAATTATCAGAAAAATGGTAGAACTCTAACTTAAAATGTATTACAGGTTCTTAAAAACTTATTAACTATATGAAAGTGGAATCAACCATGGAAGGAAGCATCCATACGAAAGTTCAGATTCATGATCTTTTTTTCCCCGGGTCTGTTGCCATCATCGGGGTACCCCGCTCTCTGAAAACGGGCCGGCTGTTTCTCATGGCGCTGATTGACCAGGGCTTCCCAGGTCCCATTTATCCCGTTAACCCTCACGCTACAGAGATAGATGGATTGAAGGCCTATCCCAGTCTTTCTTCAGTACCTGGCCCGGTAGACCTGGCTATTATTCTCGTTCCGCAGAGTGATACCCTGCCTGTGATACAGGAATGCGCCTTAAAAGGCGTGAAAGGCGCTGTGTTATTCACGGCAGGATACAGTGAAACAGGTACTGCCGAGGGGCAAGCCCTTGAAGCTGAAATAGTGAGAGTAGCGAGAGCCTCCGGGATCCGTCTCATCGGACCGAATGGCATGGGCTTTTATTGTCCGAAATCGGGTTTGTCTTTCTTCCCGCAGCTTTCAAAGGAGCATGGGTCGATTGGCATCCTTTCCCATAGCGGCTCCCTGGCGAACATCCTAGGTTATATAGCGGGCGATAAGGGGCTTCGTTTCAGCAAGATGGTCAGCATTGGCAATGAATGTGATCTCTCCATGACAGATTTTCTTGATTACTTGGGCGAGGATGATGATACCCACGTCGTAGGAATCTATATGGAAGGAATCAAGGAAGGATCCAGATTTATAGAAGTTCTGAGGCGGACTTCACTTAAAAAGCCGGTTATCATCTGGAAAGTAGGCCTTACTCCGGAGGGAGCCCGAGCAGCTGCCTCTCACACGGG
>JBEKJA010000244.1:0-4969 GCA_050011475.1 Syntrophales bacterium | reverse complement strand
TTGTCTCTCGACAAAGAGGGGCTGCACACAGTCTGTGAGAGCGCGAATTGCCCCAACATGGGGGAATGCTTCGCCAACCGCACATGCACATTCATGATTCTGGGTGATACATGCACCAGGAATTGCCGATTCTGTGCGGTAAAACATGGACAGCCGGAACAAATAAATCTCGATGAGCCCGATGCCATTGCCCAAATGGCCGCTAAGCTGGGCCTAAAGCACGTAGTCATAACAACCGTGACAAGAGACGACCTTCCTGATGGCGGTGCCGGCCAATTTGCCGCTACGATCAAGGCCATTCATGCCGTGCTGCGGAAGGTGACCATAGAGGTCCTGATCTCTGACTTGAAAGGCCAGGCCGAGGCGCTCATGGAAATCATTCAGGCCAAACCGAATATCATCAACCACAACGTCGAGACCGTGCCCAGGCTTTACAAGACGATCAGACCGCAGGCTTCTTATTCCAGATCCCTCCAGGTCCTTGAGCGAATCAAACTATGGGGGGATGGCATCTTATCCAAATCCGGGTTAATGCTGGGACTGGGGGAAACATTTGAGGAAAGTGTGGAAGTGTTGCATGACCTGCGAAAGGCCGACTGCGACATTGTGACCTTGGGGCAATACCTGAGTCCATCCTCAGAGCATGCCCCCATAGACCGGTTTGTTCATCCCGATGAATTCAAGAGAATTGAAAAGCTTGGATTGGAGATGGGATTTCTTTCAGTCAGTGCGGGACCCCTCGTACGCAGCTCTTACAACGCATCCCACATTTACGGAAGCATCTTGGAAAAATCATGGAAATGAGGAGTCATGAATCATGGCGATCATCGACAAGTTTGAAGTTCCGGAGGATCTTTATTATACGAGGGATCATGCCTGGGTGAGAATTGAAGGCGAAAGGATAAGAATCGGCATTACGGATTTCATGCAGAAAATGGCGGGTGAAATCACATTCATCAGGCTGCCCCGGGCCGGGAAGGTCCTGGAGCCGGACAAGACGCTTTTTACTCTGCAATCCGGCAAATGGTCGGGAAAGGTCCTGGTTCCCGTAGCGGGGACAGTTGTAGACATCAACAAGGAACTGGCGGTCGTGCCGAAGTCCATGAATGATGATCCGTATGGAAACGGTTGGGTTGCGGTCATGGAACCTGCTAATATGGTTGATGTCGCATCCCTGCTGCTTTTCGGAGAACAGGCTGCCGAGTTTCTGAAGGAAGAGATCAGGAAGCATCCGGAGAAGACGTAGAAATGTTTCGGGCGCGTAAAAAGTCACAAAATGCCATGAGCAAAATTACGCTTCAAAAGCTGCAGGAGAAGTACGGGCAGAGGGCGTCCTCCTCCAGGATGGAGCGACTACTGTACTCCAGGGATCTTGCCCCGGTGCCGCCGCTGGTGGTCGATCCTCTGTTTCACACATTGCCCGATTTAGTCATTCGTCCGGTTAATACCAGGGAAGTCATGGACCTCATGCAGCGGGCATCCGAGGAAGGCATTCCGGTTACGCCTCGAGCGGGAGCTACCACTGTTTTTTTCAACTCTGTCCCCGTTAGGGGTGGGATCGTTATGGACCTCAATCAGCTCAGCGGTATTGTTGACCTGAACGAAACGAACATGACGGTTACGTTGAAAGCCGCAACGACCTGGAGCGATCTCGAGGAATATCTGAACGCGAGGGGATTCGCCTGCAAGTCAATGCCGAGCAGCGCTCCCGCGGCCACGGTCGGCGGCTGGCTCTGCATGATGGGGTACGGCCTTGGTAGTCTAAAATACGGGGACCTGCTTTCCCAGGTTCGGACCGTGGAAGTTGTCTTGCCTGACGGCAAGGCGGCAACGATTTCCCCTGTATCGGATCCGCCCCTCAAGTCGTTTGTGGCATCCGAGGGGACGCTGGGGATCATCACGGAAGTCAAACTGGAGATACGCAGATTGTCAGCAATGAAGCACTTTATTTTTCGTGTCCCAGATATGCATCAGGCTGTTTTGCTGATGAATGATCTGGCAGGTGGAAAGATCAGTCCGTACAACATGCATTTCTCGGATCATCATCATGTAAGGATGATGAACGACTTGGGCTTCTCTCATGCGGATTCCGGTTCATCCTGCCTGGTTGCCGTCGATTTTGAAGGGCCGGATGCGGAGCTGGCCGAAGCCGAAGCGCAAATAGGGTGTTTGTTGGAGACCCACAAATCGGCAACCCTCCTGCCGGAGGCGATTGCCGAGTTGGAATGGACGGAAAGATTCAGGGCCCTTCGTCTCAAACGGGGAGGCCCCTCCATGCTGGGCGGAGAGATCCTGCTTCCCGTCCACAGTCTGGTGGCTTACCTGGAAGATATCAATAAAACAGCTGCCCGCCAAGGGGTGGTTTTCATGTCCTACGGCCACGTGGTGACTTCCGAGCGGGCAACAGTGATGACCGCCTTTTTCGCAGATGAGAGTAAAACTCTTCAATATATTCTCAGTTTGGCCCTGGTGAAAAAGATACAGGATGCGGGCTATCGTTATGGCGGATGTCCCTACGGCGTGGGTTTGTGGAATACGCCCTACATCAGGCGCATTTATTCTTCATCCGAACTGAAGGCCCTCAGGAAGCGAAAGAGCGAACTGGATCCGAAGGGAATTATGAATCCCGGTAAGGTATATCGTGCACCCTTCCTGCTGAATCCCCTTTTCTTTCATGTAGGAATGGCGGTCTTGGCCCTGATGCGAGGGGTCTTCCGGAACGGACGGTAGATTATGTCCAGGCAGAAGAAATCGTATGATACTCTGGAGAAAGAAGCCCTGATCTGCGCGCGCTGCGGCTATTGCCGTGATGTCTGCCCCGTTTATAAGGTCATCGGATGGGAATCGTCTGCACCAAGGGGAAAAATCAGCATCGCACGAGAGCTGTTTGCCCTGAAAAAACAGGAGCAGATGGAGGACGAATTTGTACACAGGGTGAGCCAATGCACGCTTTGCGGCGCATGCGGTGAGGCATGCTCGACGGATATTGATCTGCGCCGCTTCTGGATGGAGCTTCGCGAACGAATCTCGAAATCGGGCAGGGCTCCAAAGGGTTATAAGGCCATTCTTGCCAATCTCGAAGCCAACCGGAACATCACCACGTTCAACAACAGGGAGCGGCTGGACTGGGCGCAGGATATCGATGATCCGGAGCAGCTTGAGCCGCGGAAAGGTGCGGACATCTGCTATTTTGTCGGCTGCGTTTCATCATTTTTCCCCCAAGCCTCGGAAGTCGCCCTGTCTGTCACGGAAATACTGAGAGCGGCCAAAATCGACTTCACCACCATGGGCGGAGATGAATGGTGCTGCGGCTTTCCTCTCAGGGCAAGCGGTCGTGCAAATGATGCCCTGCAATTCATGAAGCACAATGTCGAAGTAATTGAGGCACTGGGTATTCATACCATTTTGGCAAGCTGTCCATCATGCCATCATGTTTGGAAAGAGACTGCGTCGAAATTCCTGGACGGGTATAACCTGAAAGTCTTTCATACCACGGAATATTTTGCCCTGCTGATCCGGGAGGGCAAGATCAAGCTCGGGGAAATGCAGGCGAGAATCACCTATCATGACCCCTGTGACCTTGGCCGCAACCATGGCATATTTCAAGAACCCCGCGAGATCATACAGGCAATACCGGGTGTTGAATTTGTCGAGCTTAAGCGCAATAGGATGCAGTCGCTCTGCTGTGGTGGGGGCGGCAATCTGCAGAGCGTCGATGCCGACTTAGCCGCTGCCATCACTGCCATGAGGGTTCAGGACATAAAAGAATCGGGCGCCGAAATCGTCGTCACGGCGTGCCAGCAGTGCGAGCAGATGCTGAGCATATCCCTTCGCAAGGCGGGCCTGCGGGTCAGAGTCATGGATATCACCCAATTGATCCTCGAAGCGTCCGGCTGATCCGTACCAGAACAGGTGTGAACAAATGGACCTATATAACCTCGGTTCGGTCAGTTGGTGGCAGTCACAGTGCTATTACCATGCCCTAGCCTACCTCGGCAGAGAAGGGATCATTATTTGCCGCCCGTCCGAACCGTACGTCTGCCTGGGACTTCATGACGACCTGGACCAGGAAATCGACAGGGAATTCTGTTATGAGAACAGTCTGCCGCTTCTGCGGCGGGAAACCGCAGGCGGTGTTGTTTATCTGGACAGCGGGCAGATCTTTTATCAGGTTGTTCTGCATAAGGACAATCCCCGCCTGCCGGGCAGGCGTGCCGGCCTCTTCCCAAGGATTCTCCAGCCGGCCATTGATGTTTACCGCTCTCTCGGCATGGATGCCTTTTTTGTGCCACCCGCGGATATCAAAGCCGGGGGTCAAAAATGTTCGGGGAATGGGGCCGGCGACATCGGGTCATCGGTTGCTTACGTGGGCAACATCATCATGAATTTCGATTTCGAGACAATGAGCAGGGTTCTGAAGATGCCCACCCCCGCTCATCGCCAGTGTTTGCTAAAGGCCATGCAGGATCATATGCTGACATTGGCGGACGGAACGAACGGCATTGATATTGAATCCCTGGAATCGGGGCTCGTGAAAGGGTTCGAAAAACAATTTGGTAAACTGGACAACAAATTTTTGGATGATGAAACTAAGGAACTGGCGATCTCCTTAAAGGACCGCCTGACGGGCAGGGTGTGGCTAAATCAGCCGGGTCGCCGATCAAAAATGCGGAGGATAAAGATTGCCGAAGGGATATTCCTGCAGGAAGTTGAACGGGAAGGGCGGGAGACTGTCCTTGCATTGATAAAGGACGGACAGGTTGAAGAAATAGACCTGCAAGGAGCTGAACGCAAATGACGGATTGGCGCATACCCGAAAACCTGAAGTACGATGCCAATAATTTCTGGATCAGGATTGACGGAAAAATCGCATACATGGGTCTGACCGATTATGGTCAGTGGGTCATCGGCGACATTCTGTACATTGATCTTGAGCCTGAAGGTACAATGATTGCCAGGGGTGAGAAAT
>JBEKJA010000243.1:0-4996 GCA_050011475.1 Syntrophales bacterium | reverse complement strand
GAAACCTTGTAACAATAATTGTTAAATTCAGATAATCCAATGTCTGAAGTTGAAGTGGTTGTGACAAATTTAACATACGAGTCATTTCTGTATACATTATAACCCAATAATCCCGCATTATCCGTCGGGGCTATCCAGGAGAGATTTATCTGAGTAGATGAAACAATTGTAGCAGTTAATCCGATTGGTACTGTGGGAGCTGTTAAAGTGATGGCACACGCTTCCGCGCTTATAAAAGATTCGTATCCGCCAGCATAATAGTTTGACACTGAATAACAATAATTCGTACGCTCAGATAATCCCGTGTCCATAATTGCAGTAGTAGTAACTTCCTTGATAAGCGAGTGATCCCTGTATACTTTATAATCTTTCACATCTTCACTGGTATACCAAGAGACATTGATCTGGGTATCTGAAACTGCTGTTGCAGTGACTCCTAATGGTTCTGACATCATAGGAGGTGTTCCAGCTGGAGTATTACCTCCACCTCCTGAACCACAACTAGAAAATACAATAGTATACATTAAAACAATCGTTTTCCATATCCATATATTACGTTTCATTGGCGCCCTTGTTCAAGATAGCATTAGTTTAATATTGATTTGAACACGATTCATAATAAAAATCTACAATAAAGATAAATTTGCAGACTTAAAACTGGGATCAGGAAGATGTTAAAACTACTTGCTTAATTTAAAGTAGGTTAAAGACTGATTAAAGAAACTTCATAGCAAAAATGTCAAAAAATGCAATGAAATTGGCGGAAGTTCTGTATAACAGATCAAAAACTGCAGGCGAACCGAAACATCCCTACTTCTTTATCCTAATTACTGTTTCACAGGCCCCGTATCAGGGCTGGCTGGGTAGAGGAGGGGAGGCTCTTCTGTAGAAGGCATCTCACTTGGTGGCTGCTTGACAGCGGGTACCTCTGCCATACTGGGCTTAAGGACATGAGGATAAGCAGTAGCCATAATTGTAGAACGATAAACAACACCATACCATGCAAATATCCATGATTCTTGGATTTGGATATTGGTAAGGTAATCATTATCTGCCTGCTTAAGAAGTCCATCATAGGCACTTTGATATCGACTATTCATGGAGATTGGTATAAAACCAAATAGTTGAAAGCCAACTCCCGAAGCTGTAATAGATCTACCTTTAGTGAAATCGACATTCTCAGAATCACCAAATTGGCGGATTCCTCCAAATCTTATTGGTGTCCCCGAACAATTGATAAGTAATATTGAGATAATCGCAATAAAGACGACCCTAATAATGACTGATGATTTCATTATTTCACCTCCCTTATGGCTTCGCCTTCAACACTGACAACACGAGACGTTCCTAGCAACCACCAATACCAAGATTCTCGTATACTTACATCAACAAGACCGGTTGCACTGGGTACACTTTCTAATGCATCATCATAAGCTCGTTCAACACGGGAATTTAACCTCACTGGAATAAAATCGAAGTCAACATATAAAAATGTTGGGAGCCAAAGCATAATGCCCGTAGCTGAGCCACTTGCATGCCCCAATTTTTCATATTTAGCAGGGGGCTGGGGCATAACTGTTTGAAAGCCAGAAGAACAGCTCATTAAAATGCCCATCATTGCTATCATTATAATAATGATGGCGACCGATTCGACGAAAATCATGAATCTACCCATGATGTTCCTCCTCTTATTGATAATTGTTGTTACAAATGAAGGTAAGACCTAGTGCATGGTCTCAAAAATTATATATCATTCAGACGACAAAGACTACCCGATCTATAGCTGCTTAGGTTAAAGCAAGTTAAAGACTGGTTAAAGGATTATATAGCAAAAAAACTAAAATTAGTGAAGAAATCGCCGATGCCACCTACAAAACTTGCCTTGCCATTGTAATTAAGAAAGAAGATTACTGAATGAAGTATTGAATGTGAAATAAAAACAATTAATAATTAATTCTCATAAGCTAGATAAATGTATCAGGCGATATGTTTAAAGTATATTCCTTTATTCTCCGACCACGATTGTTGTGTATTCCGCATATACCATGAGTATACTTTTAGCATTAAAATCCACATGGTGAATTTTTGTAATGCCTCCATTTTTCATTGCTGCACTTATACTACAGTCTCCTGTAGCAACCCAACCCAAAATTGATATGCATTGCGCTGTTCCAGTTTTATCTGTTCGAACGTGTGATGTCACCGTGTCGTTTGCTTTTAAATTTGTGTAAATGAAACCGCTCACTGGAGACTTCATAACATATGCACCACAACCCACCATTAAAAAAACAAACATAATTAAAAAACAAGTAATTAATTTCTTTGCCATTTTTTACTCCTTTCTTTGCCTACATTAATATGTCATATCGCCTGACACATTTTTATCATAACATTGTTTTGAACCTATAAATACATTTTTTATGCGAATCGAAAGCTTTTACGCGAATCAAAATTGCCGTTTGCTAAACTTCCGTAAGAAAGTAAGGCAACATTTGATTTGCCTAAGTTAAAGAAGGTTAAAGTCTGGTTAAAGAAACTTTATAGCAAAAACGCTGAAATTAGCGATGAAATTGGCGGAAGTGCATCAGACCATCAAGAATACGCATTCAATCTGTCCTCAGTATATCAATGAAAAACACTATTCCTTGGATCAGGTTCAGATGATGACGGATTATGTCAGAAGAGAGAGTGTCAAAAAATATGCTTTGGTTCAACTTGAGGAGAAAAGAAGGTTGTTGGAGGGAAGGACGTAGGCAATGTCAGATTATCCACTAAACCATCGACTTCTCCTACTACTCCTTGGTAATGCTGGATGGCGAAGTTTGAAGATTTCGGAAAAAAAGGTGGAAGGTGTCTGTCTGAATATTTTACGTTTTCAAAATATCCCCTCTCTTTCAATGTATGTCTACGTTAGTGCAATATTGGCACCCACATTTCACTTGGCAAGTGTCAGAATTATTTACACAATGTATATTTGGACATTGCTTTTATAAGAAACATAATCCTTTAAAAACAAGCGATTAAATTACAGGCATGAAATATGCGAGATAATGTTGTTTTATCAATTTAATCTTCCATAAGGAGAAAGACATGAAAAAGTATTTTTTATTATCTCTTTTGTCAGTATTCTTGCTTTGGTCATACGCTTCTGCCACTCTTATCACCTTTGATAATTTACCCGCGTATCATAACTCGTCTTCATACGGAGATCCAGGCGATTATGGAACCAGGTTAAGTTATGGTCATGTGACTTTTAAAACTGTTTCAGGTTCACATCTCTTGGTGACAAGCACAGATTGGGATAGAGGGTTTGGCATTGAACATTCCCTTCCTAACAAATTATCTTGCGATGCCCCAGTAGGCCAACGCACCGTATCAGAAATCACGATGCTTTTTGATTCGCCAGTAAAAAACGTTAGTTTCTGGCTTTCAGGTCTTTTCCGAGATACTGGAATTTACGCATATGATAAAAAAGGTAAACTTTTAGAATCATTCGTGCAGACTTATCCCCAGACTGGACCCTTGGCTCCCGATGGCAGGCCTTGGGATTATTATTATGCCGAAACAGAAAACCTTGAAAGCCTTAACATTTCTGGTATTTCTAAAGTTAAAGTACTAACTCTTTATGGATACTACGATTATTTTAGTATAGACAATTTATCATTTAACGAGAGGGGTTGTAGGGCTGTCCCCGAGCCAACCACCATGCTCCTTCTTGGACTTGTTCTGATTGGTGTTGCAGGCATGAGGAGAAAGTTTAAAAAATAAACCCTGTACAACGGGTTTTATAACCGTGGTTCTTACCATGGGAGGGGAAGGCAGGGACATAAATGGCTCTGCCTTTTTTATTATCTGTGATAACGACGATCAACTTGCCCAAGTTAAAGAAGGTTAAAGATTGGTTAAGGAAATTTAACATGTGGTACAAGTATCAGTAACAAATCACTCCTTCAGGTTTGACTGATTTTCGCAGGTTGTAAAGTAATTTTTCAGAACGATGGCTTATATCACATCAATAAAAGATTCTTCAGGTTGTGGAATAAAACGGAATTAAATGAACATATTATGGTATGTGAAACTACTATCAAGGAAGAATGAGGAGGAAGTAAAATGAAAATCGGATTTGTAGGGACCGGTATGATGGGTCAGCCTATGGCGAAGAATTTAGCACGAGCAGGTCATGATGTTCTGGTTTATGATGCCAGGCCGGATGCCGTGAAGTCATGCATCGAAGCTGGTGCCATAGCTGTTAGGAATGTCGCCGACATGAGAGATTGTACGATAATTTTTATCATTGTCAGCACGGCATCCCAGGTGGAAGATGTCCTGTTTGGTTCGGAAGGGTATTTTACAGGTAAAAGAGATGGAATGAATGCAACGATTGTCGTCATGTCAACCATTTCACCTATCGCATTCAGGAAGATTGCTGAAAAAGCGGGAGGAAGGAGCATCACAATTGTTGATGCTCCCGTGAGCGGTGGACCTATCCTAGCTGAATTGGCAGCCTTGTCATTTATGGTTGGAGGAACTGAAGATATGGTGGAAAAACTCCGGCCCTACCTTTCGGTCATGGGAAACAAGATATTTCACATCGGGCCCTCTGGCACAGGTTGTGCGATGAAATTGGTGAACAACATCGTCGGTCTGACAAATGCCTATGTGTTCACCGAGACAATCAGGATAGCGGATGCCACAGGTTTGGATATTCGAAAAGCAGTGGATGTCATTAATGCCAGCTCCGGTAAAAATTGGTGCTCGGAAAACTGGGAAATGTATGTCCGTTTTGTTGGAATGGTACTTAATGATGAAGGCTTTCAAAGAACAGCAGTAAAAGACCTTGAAACAGCGCTTGAATGGACAAAGGAAACCGCGGGTGGATCAGCCATCGTAGAAAATGCCCTTTCCATCATTAAATCCGGTGTGGATCTGCCGTCGGGACTTTTCGAGTCACTTACTTAATATAGCTGGATATATAATAAATTATGAGCATTAAAGA
>JBEKJA010000242.1:0-4998 GCA_050011475.1 Syntrophales bacterium | reverse complement strand
CCGGCAATACCTGGTTTGTCAAAAAATCTGAACCGTCGTTGAGGAGCACTGGAATATAGTTCTCAGAAAAACCTTTATGGAACCCTGATTGCCTGTCTTTTTTCCCTTCGATGAGTACCATGAGCGTTTTGCCGACGAATCGTTCGGCAAATGCTTGTCGTTTATGACGACCAAGGGTTCGCAGTATAAATGTCCGCCTTTTCTTTTCCTGGTCGCTTACCTGGTTCGGGAAGGATGCCGCCGGTGTTCCAGGCCGCTGGGAATAAGGGAAAACATGGAGATAAGCTATAGGAAATTGCTCAATCAGACCAAGAGTTTGATTGAATGCCATTTCATTTTCACCCGGGAATCCTGCCAGGATATCCAGGCCGATGGCGGCATCCGGCATGGCAGTAAATATCTTATCCAGTAGATTTCTGAAAAAATTGGAATTATAGTGTCGGCCCATGGAGGACAGGATATTGTCGTCTCCGCTCTGCAGGGGGATGTGGATATGAGGGCAGACCAGTCTACTATGGGCAAGGAAATCAATCATTACATTATCGATTTCCAAAGGTTCAATCGAACTCATGCGGATCCTTGTATCTGGATATTTGCCCTCCAATGGTTTTAGCAGGTCGATGAGTGATACCGAATGGTTGAGGTCCACACCATACGCACCCAGGTGAATTCCGGTCAGGACGATCTCTTTGTACCCATGCCAGCGGAAATTTTGAATCCCTTTCAAGGCTTCCCGATAGGGAAGACTGCGGCTTGGTCCTCGGGCATGCGGAACAATGCAGTAGCTGCAATGGGCATTACAGCCATCCTGAATTTTAAGAAAAGCTCGTGTATGTCCTGTAAATTGCCTCAGATTGTCAAATGGAAGGGGACCTGCCTGCTGAAAAGAGCCTACGAGAATTTCCGGCATGCCGCTGCAATATTGAATGCCGGTTTTGTTGCCAGCCATATGCTTCGAAGACAATGTTTTTGAAAGCATCTCAGTCAGGATGTCCGGTATACTGTTCTTCTCCATGTTACCAACGACAATAGATACACCGGGGATCATTGCCACATGGTTCGGGTTAACCTGGGCATAACATCCTGTCACAATCACAACGGCTTCCGGATTGCTGCGGACAGCCCTGCGTATCATCTGCCGGCATTGGAAGTCTGTCTGATTTGTCACAGAGCATGTATTGATGATATACGTATCAGCTTCTCTGTGGAGAAAAGGAATGACAGAGTAACCCTTTTCTTCAAGAGCCGCAGAAATAACAGCCGATTCATACTGGTTCACTTTACAGCCTAGAGTGATGACAGAAACTTTAAAATCATCATGACGCTTTGTTAATTTCATTGCCAAACCATGTTCCGTAATTTTTTGTCTTAAAAGCGTAATCTTAATCTCCATCATTGCATTTATCAAGATGAAAGACTGCTGGATTTTGCCTGAAAAAATTATTAATATACAGAAAATATCATGATCGGAGCGTTCCTATGATTGAACTGATTAAAGACCTTCCAAATCACCCGGCGGAATTGCTGTCCGTAGCGCTTCTAGTCGTCATCATTGCGTATTTTATGATGAAGAAGCTGCTTAAACTCGCTCTGATCCTTATTCTAATTCTGATAGCCGTTTGTGGCTATTACTATTACAAGGGACAGGATAAATCGACGGTAGGTATTCGACAGGCTATTGTGAAAACAAAAGAAAAGACAGAAGGATTCATTGAAAAGGGCAAGGCTGCTTACGAAAAAAGCAAGGAGATGGTCGATAAAGGAAAGCGGATATCGGATGGGGTGAATAAGATGCTTGATTCAACAAAAAAAGACCGGAAGACACCTCCCCACAAAGAAACCGGTAACAAGTCCCCAGAAGCTGATTAATTGACAACGATCAACAAATACCCCTTATCCCCCTTTATGAAAGGGGGAAATAAGAAATACCATTTTACCCCTCTTATAGGAGATTGACTTCCATTGCCCGTACCGAGCACGCCGTAACGCACAGCTCACATCCGTTGCACTTCTCAGGATCAAAAATGATTCTTAAGGATGGCCGCTCAAAGAAAAGGGCTTCTGTAGGACAGAAGGCGGTGCAGGCACCACAATGTACACATTTTTCCAGGTTCTGATAAACGCTTTTGGACAAAGGTTCAACTTTGAGTCCGGTCTCCTTGAGGAAACGGACGCCCTTGTCAAACTTTTCCTTGGTACCGCTGAGTTCCAGAACAATCACGCCTTCCCTGCGCGGAAAGATCCGGGCCTTCAGAATATTGAAAATAAGGTCGTATTGCTTAACCAGGTGATAAATAACCGGCTGATCCACAATGTCGGCGGAATATCGAATTACGATCTTCCGTGAATAGGGAGACTCTTTGTAATCTGTATCAATGGTTTTCATGGATTATATGCTATGTGAAGAACTTCCGGATTGTCAAGGCATTTTGCGGATACGCTCAAAAAGCGCCTGAAGAGGGTCCATGGTGTTAACGGTTCCGGGAGACAGTTTTGACAACTCTGTTCCCATCTCAAGCCATTTTTGAAACTGGTCATTGGCAAGTGTCTTGTAAGTCATATAAGTTTGAATAACCTGCTGAAGGTATTTTTCGAAAAATTCACCCATGGCACTGTCGCCATATCTGATGATCATATGCAGAAAAGGGACCGGAAACAGGAAGTTCTTTTTCTTTGCCTCTTCAAGAATGATCTGAGTTAGGATGAATGCCGTTACATCCTCCCTGGTTTTGGCATCAATAATTTCGACCTCCCGCCCACTTCGAATTGCCTCAGTAACATCATCGAGGGTAACATAGGTGCTTCTTTCTGTATCATAGAGCCGCCGGTTGCCATATTTTTTTAAAACCAACTTTTCCATTTTCCTGCTCCTTGTAGATAATATAACAATTATAATGATTCATCGCAATATTTATTCTGGGTTTGGGAACAACGGAGCCTTAATTTATACTTTAATATTTACAAATAATTGCTTTATTTCATTGAAGAAATATATTTAATTATTCGAATATAAATTTCAAGTAAAATATGTTGCAATGCAACAATTTTCTTGACAATGTTGGTTTAATCGTTATATTTATTTATAAATTAAATATAGAGGAGGTAATAAGCATGAGGCAGGAAGAAAAAATAGTGAAGGAATCTCTGTCATTCTATAAAAGTACTTTTGATAACACATTCGGGGCTATGGTCATTATACAGGAACAGACTGAGAAGATGGTTGATCTGTTTCTTGAGCAAAATGCGTGGTTTCCAGAGGATGGCCGCAAAGCCGTAAAGGATTGGGCATCGGCTTATAAGAAAGGACGCACTGAGTTCAAGAAAGCCGTTGATGAATCCTTTGAAAAAATAGAGGGTTTTTTCGGAAATCCCGGGAAAACGATCAAGCCTGAAAAGTAATCCGAATATAATTAGTTTCCGGATGGAGACTGGTTGCGGGAAGGGGATGTCATATAGAGAAATCGGCACAAAAAAGAAAGGAGCAAGGACAATGGATCCCAAGATGATGGCAAAGCAGGTCATTGAGTTCAACAAGACAGCGTTCGATAACACATTTAAGGCAATGGTACTTCTTCAGGATCAGATGGAAAAAATGATGAATTTCTACATGGAGCAGAACAAGATCCTGCCGGAGGAGGGCAAAAAGGCAATCACTGAGTGGATCAAATCTTTCAAGCGTGCACGTGATGATTTCAAGAGTAGTGTGGAAGAGAATTACAAGAAAGTGGAATCATTCTTCGCAGGGACATCCAAATAAAAGGTTACAATGAAAAATCCGCTTTTCGATGAAAGAATGTATGAGATTGTCCGAGAGTTTCAAGACAGATTAACTGCATTCGATGCTGAATTGAGACTTGCTCCCTTGAATGCCATGCAGATTCAGCAAAAGTATTGGCTTGGTGTCCTGACGTATATTAATGATTTTATGGTACCGTTCTGGATTTCCCTGAAGGCTTTTCTAAATACTGAAAAAGACAAGGTTAAGAAAATTTCCGCCATTGACACCATTCTCGATTACCTCGAATTATTTCAGTTCAACCTTCAGATTGCAGAAAAAGGCCTTCAGGGGACCGCCAACAATATGAAAGATTTCGCTGTTAATGAAACTATTCAAGGTATGATTGCATGGATAAACACCATTTTCAACCGAAAGGGTGTCGCCCTTAACGAATATACGGCCAACCTGGCAAAACTCATGCAGTTGATTGTTTTTGGTTACCCCCAGGCCATTAAAGCGGTAGAGACTGAATTTGGTTTCCATTTTGATCGGAAAGGATACGTTAAAAAGGCGGAAACAGATAGATTTATTCTTTATCAGGTTCTTCCGAACCAAAAAGGTATACGAACGCAAAAAAATGGTAAACCAATTATCATAATTCCACCATATGTTCTGGGAGCAAATATTCTTGCGTTTCTCCCCAGTGAAAATAAAAGCTATGTGCATGCGTTTGCCAACCAGGGTATCCCTACATACGTCCGGATTATGAAAAAAATAGAAGATACACCTGCCGTTCAGGTAATGACGGGTGAAGATGATGCGCGGGACACTCGAATATTCTGCGAAAAATTGAAGGCGACTTACAACAAGCCAGTGACTCTGAATGGGTTCTGTCAGGGAGGATTTATTGCTGTACTGGATATCTTGTCAGGAGAGCTTGATGGCCTCGTGGATGCCCTTATTACCTGCGTTGCTCCTATGGACGGCACAAGAAGCATATCTCTCACGGAATATCTCCAGCATCTTCCCGAGCGTTTCCGTGATCTTGGTTACGCAACAAAGATCCTTCCAAACGGTAACCGGATTGTGGACGGAAAAGTCATGAGCTGGGTATATAAGCTCAAGAGCATGGAAAAGGAAGCTCCTCTTGTAGCACTGTACCGAGACCTGATGACTCTTGGGGGACCGGATTCCAAGGAAGTACACGTCAGTAAAACGGCCGCAGCTCTCAATCACTGGATCATCTATGACCGTAATGATCTGCCTGAAAACATTACAAA
>JBEKJA010000241.1:0-5019 GCA_050011475.1 Syntrophales bacterium | reverse complement strand
CCTGGAGGTGCATCTTTGTAAGAATTGATGTCATGTTCGATATTCCTCTTGCTGAGATTGCTGGATATGCTCTTGAGGAATTTGAATTGCTCATCTTTGGGCAATGCCCGAATCTTATCACTGACAGCAATCAGGCATACCGAGGTATTGGAGCGGATATCTTTGGAAGCGGCCAGAAAATCAATCCAGTCATTTTCAGTTACCCACTTTTCGACTACTGCCAGATTAGATTCACTTCGTCTGATTAGACCCTCCAGTTTAAAATCCGCCGCCCATGCAAGGGCATCAAGATAATCTTCCACACAAAGCATTGAGGGGGTATTGATGGTGTCTCCTTCAAAGATTCCAGGGTTGACTTTACCTCCCTTTTTCATACGGAAAATTTTGGGCATCGGCCATGGCGGGTCATATGATTCGAGGCGGTTTACGGCACGGGGATTCAAAACTAGCATACCGTGGGCAGCTTCTCCGCCAAGGCATTTCTGCCAGGAGAAACTCAGCACATCCACCTTTGCCCAATCAATAGGCATTGCGTAAGCGGCACTTGTGGCATCGCAGAGAGTCAAACTCTCGCGATGGTCAGGTATCCACTTCCAATCGGGAATTTTAACACCGCTGGTTGTACCATTGGCGACAAAAACCACATCATTGGACCAGTCAATAGCCTTCAAATCAGGAATAAAGCCATAGTCGGCTTTTAGAATAGCAGGGTTAAGCTTCAACTGTTTCGCTATATCCGTTGCCCAGCCGTCGGAAAAGCTTTCCCAAACAAGAGCTGTCACAGGTTTCGGACCCAGGAGGCTCCACATTGCGGCTTCAAAAGCACCCGTATCAGAGCCAGGCAGAATTCCAACAAGGTAATCATCCGGGATCTGCAGGATATTTTTGGTTTCTGTAATGGTCCGGGACAGTTTCTCTTTGCTGATGGCGGAACGGTGAGAGCGTCCTACAGGAGTGTTTTCCAGGGTGGAAAGGCTCCAATTTGGGCGTTTGCCGCAGGGGCCTGAGCTGAAGTTAGGGTTGTTCATGGATATTTACCCCTTCTGAGTTTTTTTGTAAGCGAGGTTACATATCAATATTCCGGCCATTACTCAAGAGAATTTGGATGGTTTGTCCGATGAACATCAGGGGTCTGAAATGATGATCAGCTTTCAGTGCCTGGCGGGATTTTGGATTTATGTTGTTTGGCGTAGTCCGTTGCAAGTATCATATACATTACCAGCACGACGAACATGGTAAACATCGTATCGATCGAAATCCTGGTCATGATGATCAAGCCCATGTTGAACCGGCCCTCCGAGCCGGCACCAAATGCAGTCACGAGTGGCACAACTCCCAAAACCATTGCTGCCGTTGTCATAAGAATCGGTCTGAGACGTATTTCCGATGCCATTTCAACGGCTTCACGCTTGGCCTTCCCCTCAAGCTGAAGGTCATTGGCAAAGCGTATGATCAGGATGCCATGTTTGCTGATAAGGCCGATCAACGTCACCAGACCTATTTCCGTGTAAATGTTCAGACTTGCGGTGCTTCGGGTCGTTTGAAGTCCGGTCCGACGGTACATCAGGATGGAATCAATCCTGTCAGCAACAAGGTTAGTATGGCTTTAAACAGAGGCATGTATCGGAATTTATTTGTATTCAATCTTAATCCTCGCAGAAAATAAATCCACTTCTACTTATAAGTGCGCCGAAAGCAACGGTCCAAATACTTTAAAAAAGTATATTTTCAAGTAAAATACTATTCTATTAGGGTTCATCCATATTCTCAGGTCCATCATTGCGCATTATTGTTTCTGATTGACTGTCTCCTTGAAAAAACATATGTTCGATCCACTTATGAAAAAGATAAAAACCATATACTTCTGCCAAAATTGCGGACATCAGTCGCCGAAGTGGTTGGGAAAATGCCCTTCCTGCAGCCAGTGGCATCAATTCGTCGAGGAGGAAACCCCCGAGATCGGGCGTGATGGGCTTGCCGATCTGCACTTGAGCGAACCCCCCATGCCAATTAATGCCATCGAGGCGGATGAAAAAGAACGTATGATCATCGGGATCGCGGAGCTGGACCGGGTGCTGGGCGGTGGTATTGTCCCGGGCTCGGCCATCCTGGTCGGGGGTGATCCGGGGATCGGCAAATCCACCCTGCTGCTGCAAACCTTTCAGCAGCTTGCGGATAAAGGCAGGAAAGTGCTTTATATTTCCGGCGAGGAATCGGCACGGCAAATCAGGCTGAGAGGGAATCGCATCGGTGCAACGTCAAAAAATCTGTTGGTCCTGGTGGAAATATCCCTTGAGAACATCCTCAAGCAGATTCAGGAGCTTCGTCCTGATGTCGTGGTCGTAGATTCCATCCAGACAGTATATTCATCGGTTCTTTCATCGGCCCCGGGCAGCGTCGGCCAGGTCCGGGAAGCTTCCGGGCGCTTGATTATCCAATCCAAGCAATCCGGAATTCCCATATTCCTGGTAGGCCATGTAACCAAGGACGGGTCTATTGCCGGTCCAAAGGTTCTTGAACATATGGTGGACACCGTTCTCTATTTTGAAGGAGATTCCGGCCATGCCTACCGGGTTATTCGCGGGATCAAAAATCGTTATGGTCCGACCCACGAGATAGGGGTATTTGAAATGCGTGCGCACGGACTGGTTGAGGTCAGTAATCCATCAGCTTTTTTTCTTGCAGAGCGCCCTGCAGGGGAGGCGGGATCCGTCGTGGTTCCGAGTATGGAGGGTACAAGGCCGATCCTCATCGAGATTCAGGCCCTGGTTAGTCCGACCAATTTCGGGATGCCGCGGCGCACGGCGATTGGAGTGGACCCCAACCGGGCCTCCCTACTTGTAGCCGTAATGGATAAAATCTGCGGACTTCACCTGAGCAACCATGACATTTTCCTCAATGTGGCAGGAGGAATCAAAGTTGATGAAACGGGCATTGACCTTGGCATGGTTGCAGCTATGGCATCAAGCTTTCTTGACAGGTCGGTCGATAAGGAAACGGTTGTGTTTGGTGAAGTCGGTCTCACGGGAGAGGTGAGAGGAATCAGCCAGATGGAAATCAGGGTGCGCGAAGCGGCGCGGATGGGTTTCAGCCGGGCTGTCATTCCCATGACCCGGGGTACGGATGAAGCATCCGTCAAGGGAATTCAGTGTTTTCGAATACGATCCATCAAGGATCTGATCGAACATCTATTTTAATGTCGGGATAACTGGAATGAAAAAAACAGATCCTCGTTGTGAATGATGAGGAAGATATTGTCGAGCTGATCCGCTACAACCTCGAGAAAGGGGGATTTGACGTCCTGCCGGCAATGGATGGGGAAAGGGCCTTGGAACTGGTCAGGAATACCGGCCCGGATCTTGTAATTCTGGATTTGATGTTACCGGTTATTGCGGGATTGGAATTGTGCCACATCGTCCGGAAAGATCCGAAAACGGCACACATTCCGATTATCATGCTTACGGCGAAGTTGTAAGATATTGACAAGATCGTCGGACTGGAAGTCGGTGCCGACGACTACATCACAAACCGCTCAATATCCGTGAACTCATTGCCCGAATCCGGGCTATCCTCAGGCGGGTTGAAAAATCGCAAAAAGCGGACTCCGATTGCCTTGAGTCAGGGGATATCCGACTGGATCTGCGTTCCTATGAGGTGTTTGTCGGTGGACGGTCTGCAGAGATGAGTCCCAAAGAAATCAAGCTTCTGTGTTTTCTTATGGAGCGACCGGGACGGGTGTTCAATCGCGATCAACTGCTTGATGCCGTATGGGGGGATGAAACTTTTGTCGAACCCCGGGCCGTGGATGTTCATATCAGCCGACTCAGAAACGCCATTGAAAAAGACAGCGACCATCCCATGTATATAATAACGGTACGCGGCCTGGGGTACAAGTTCACAGATGGATTATTTCGATCAAATTCATCTTGACATGGAGGAATTAATGTTTATGTTAGCTCCAAATTTTTAGGGCATCTTAATTTTCAAATCAAATCACCATATTGTCAAGAAAGGAGAGGTTCAGGCATGAAAATCAGACCATTGCAGGACAGAGTCATCGTCGAGCGTTTGGCCGAGGAAGAGAAAACGAAGGGGGGAATCATCATTCCCGATACAGCCAAGGAAAAACCTATTGAGGGTAAGGTCATAGCCGTCGGCAAAGGGAAGATCACTGAAGACGGAAAGCTTGTGAAACCCGATGTCAAAACCGGTGATCGCATCCTATTCAGCAAGTATGCAGGCTCCGAAGTGAAAGTGGAAGGCAAGGAGTATCTCATCATGAGAGAAGATGACATTCTCGGAATCATTGAAAAATAAAGATATAGAAGGAGGATTGTTTAGATGGCAGCAAAAATTATACAATATGATGAAGAGGCAAGAAAATCCATTCTCAAGGGGGTGAACACCCTTGCGGATGCAGTGAAGGTAACCCTGGGGCCCAAGGGCAGGAATGTAATTCTGGATAAAGCTTTTGGCTCACCGACTGTCACGAAGGATGGTGTGACGGTTGCCAAGGAAATCGAATTGGAAGACAAGTTCGAAAATATGGGAGCCCAGATGGTCCGGGAAGTAGCCAGCAAGACAAGCGATGTGGCTGGAGACGGCACAACGACCGCTACACTCCTGGCACAGGCCATTTATCGTGAAGGAGCCAAAACTGTAGCCGCGGGGAGCAATCCCATGGATGTAAAGCGCGGGATCGACAAGGCTGTCGAAGTGGTTGTGTCCGAACTGAAGAAACTCAGCAAGCCGACAAAGGATCAAAAGGAGATCGCTCAAGTCGGGACCATCTCCGCCAATAATGATGAAACCATCGGTGAAATTATTGCTGAGGCCATGGGCAAGGTCGGCAAGGAAGGTGTCATTACTGTAGAGGAAGCCAAAGGCCTGGAAACGGAGCTGGAGATCGTGGAGGGTATGCAGTTTGACCGTGGATATGTATCTCCGTACTTTGTTACCAATGCCGAGAAGATGGAAGTGAACCTGGAAGATGCAGTCATTCTGATCAATGAAAAGAAG
>JBEKJA010000240.1:0-5028 GCA_050011475.1 Syntrophales bacterium | reverse complement strand
TGTCATGGTTTGAAGATAATTGGGTAGTTTACTTTATATTATTTGACCAAATAGTCAAGAAATAATTTGTTTCTATTATTATTATTATTGAGTTTAATTAATATAAGATAATATTTAATGATTAGTCACTGAATAATACTGACACGTGAATGTAGTATACGAAATATAATTTTTAATCAGTGGATATTATGTTTCTTTTTTATTTTCTGCGTGAAAAATAATTATTCACTGACTAATCATCACGACTTTCTATAAGAAGTTAGACTAACTAACGATTACCTTAACAGCTAGGGGTCAATGGCATCGCCCCCTCAGCCAGATCATTCGATGCACATAAATGCATAATTCTCTTTATGGCGTACATTCTTTAAAAAAGGACTTTTGATGTTTTGATCATCACGCCATTAATGGATAAATAATCTATTCTTTTTCTGTATTTTAATTAATAGCAGCCAAATATTCAGCATTTAAATAGATGAAGCGCCATTGCAGAGGCATCTACCCCTATAATGCCACCTCCATTGTGCGTCATCCCTATCTTTGGATTTTTTACCTGCCTTTTTCCAGCTTCTCCCCGCAATTGTATGACTATTTCATAAATTTGTCCGCAACCTGTAGCACCAATCGGGTGACCTTTTGTAACAAGTCCGCCAGAAGTATTTGAGGCAACCTTACCATTGATTTCCAAAAACCCTTCATCGATCCATGCAGGAGCGTCCTCTCCCCTGCATATGCCAAGCTGAATCAGAGACATGATTTCTGAGGGTGATGTTGCATCATGGACTTCGACCACGTTTATATCCTGTGGTCCAATGCTCGATTTTTCATAAAGGATGGAAGCAATGCGCTCTGTCACAGTTGTCTTACGGTGAACATCTCTTGAACCGCTACCTACAACGGAGCCTGCAACCCATACAGGTTTTGTAGTAAAGCGCTTTGCCATTGATCTTGAACATAATACTGCAGCAGCCGCTCCATCTCCGACGGGTGCGCACATCATTCTGGTTAGAGGATACACTATATCACCTGAATTCAGGACTTCCTCTATTGACACCTCTTGCTGGTACTGGGAATGGGGATTCATGGCACCATTTTTATGGCTTTTGACTGATAACTTTGCGAAGTGTTCTTTAGTTAGTCCGAAGTTTTCCATATACGGTTTAATCGCAAAAGCATACATATCCATAAAAACGCTTCGGTTCTTTCCACTACCTTCCTGAAAAATCTTTATACCGGAGTATTCCTTGGCAAGTTCTTCGAGCGAAGATTGAAACACTTGAATATCCGTGGCCGTTCCAAGGGCTTGGAAGGATTTAAACTTGTCTTTGTCATATAACTTCTCAAAGCCGACAACCAAAACGCAATCATATAAACCCGATGCAACACTCATCCAACCCAGATGAAAACCAGTGGAAGAGCTTGCACACGCACTTTCTACATTGATAATGGGAATGTCTTCAATGCCCATTGCTGTGAGTGTCACTTGGCCGCGTATTTGTTCCTGACCTGTCATAATACCGGCAACGGCATTACCAACATATGCTCCCTCTATGTTCTCTTTTTTTATTCCGGCATGCTGGATAGCATCGTCAACTGCATCACGGACTAAGTCCTTAATACTAATTTCAGGAAATTTACCAAAACGCGTCATGCCTACGCCTATTACTGCAACATCTCTCATTGTATCCCTCCCTTAACTTATTTTTTCTCGTAAAGTTTGTCCAGCAGTTGGGTCTTTTTGGTAGAGCGTTCGAGCGTGTTTGGCTTCAGCCACTCAATGGCCGGACTAATCTTTAGATCAGCATGCATTTTCCCCTTAATAGCTTTTTCAAGCTCTGCCAATTGTTCTTTCTTTGTGCCTTCCCCATATTCAATTTTTAATTTCAATGGAGGAACTACTCTTGGGGGAGGCTCATCAAGTACAATACGAAATGCACCTGTTATTTGCGGCACAAAAGAATGGATGACCCCCTCAATGGAAGCGGGGTAGACAGGAACCCCCTTCACTTTCAACATATCATCCACCCGGCCTACAATCTTATAACGGAAGCCAGAAAACCCACAGGGACATGGATCGGTAAAAACCTGATGGATATCATTCATTGTGAAACGCAGATCAAACCACACGGCTCCTTCGGGATGTAGCGACGTCCCACACATTAAACCCGTTGCCCCATTTGTGAGGGGTATAGGCTTTCTTGTCACAGGATCCACCAATTCATAGTAACCTATGTCGTCTGCTACCCAGTGCATACCTTGATAAATAGGATAATCACAGGAAACACCGTAACCGGCTCCCAAATCGAAAAGCTTCCCACCGTATTCCCTCTCGATGCGATCTCTCACTTCAGGAATTCCGGCTCCTGGCTCGGCCCCGCACATAAGAATCTTAATACCCAAGTTCTTAATAGGTTCACCGAGAACTTCTGGTGCACGCTCAATCAGGTGAAGCGCTAATGATGGTGTTCCCGCAAATACATTAACTTTGAACAATTTTAGAAACTGAAGGATCCTATCACTTCCAGCTTCGGCTCCAATCGGCACAACCATGACACCAGGATAATTCATAAACCATATGATGACAGGTGTACCGGCAGCATGCATGGAAAGACCAAAACAAAGCCCGACCCTGTCTCCTGGTCGTATTCCCATGCGCCATGCAGCCCGTGAACAAAATTCCTGCGCATCTTTCAGAGAAGCTTTGAAGTTAGGATATGGGGTTGGTATACCTGTTGTTCCAGATGTGGTAGTAAGTAAAAAAAGATCGTTCATCCGACGCTCACCAAAAAGGTGATGCATCAGCTTATACATATCCAATCCAATTTCTTCTATGGCCTCTCTGATTTCAGCTTGTCCACAAATGGGAATAGCAGTGGCGAAATCATCGAAGTTTTTGATATCCTCTGGTTTAATTCCCGCCTTATCGAATCGTCTTCGGTTAAATGGACTGTTCTCATATTGCCATTTCAGTGCTCGCTTCAATTTCTTCCATTGGAGTTTGCGTATTTCAGGTGTGTTGAGTAATGGCTCTATTTCCATATTCCAATATTTCCTTTTAGTTCTCACCATAGCAATTCTCCTTTTTTATGCGTGATTATGACTTTTCATTGGGCGGATTGCCCGCCGCCCCCGGGATAAAAGATAAGGAGGATCAGTTCGGTAATTAGAATTATCATAAATGACTATATAGTCAAGAAATATTTTGTAATATATATATATGGCAAACATATTTTAATGTATAGTTGATGTATAATCACATGGAATAAAAAATATTCAACTGCTCAGAGTAACTATCTTTTTTTCTATTGGTATTTTGAATTCTTGTAGATGTTTTGTTTATATGTTAATATTTAAAACAACTTGTTATTGGGTCCTATATTATGAACAACAGACGGAACTATTATAGCATCAGTCAGTTAGAGCGATTGACAAATGTTGCAAAAAGAACGATTCTTTTTTATGTTGAGAAAGGGCTGTTACATCAACCCTTAAAAACAGGAAAGACAATGGCATATTATGATGAAGCACATGTTCAGAAACTCTTATTTATTAAGACTGCAAAGAAAAAAGGATTGCCATTAATAGCAATCCAAAACATCATCGCAACCAGGGAATCGGAAGGTAATGGATTTGGGAGACGTGTGAATCAAAACTTAAAAAATGAGACAAGTGATGATATCGAGAGGAGAAAACCAAAAAAAATTACTGGCAAGATCACGCGAGAACGCATTCTTGGGGAAGGATCGAGAATTTTTCAGGAAAAAGGTTTTAGAAATACAAGAGTCAACGACATCATCAATTATCTGAATATTGGAAAGGGTTCTTTTTATTCTTATTTCTCAAATAAAGAAGAATTATTCCTTGAATGCGCTCCCTTGATATTTGAAAAATTCTTTTCGGAAGGCTTGGAAAAAGTCAAAACGGAAAAGGATCCTTTTAAACGTCTCAGCATCAGGGCGGAAATTGTCATTCCTGTTATCAGAGAATTCAGTACTATTTTGCGGCTAAGCAGAGAAGCAATGAAGGAAACGGATCCTAATTTGAAGAATCTTGGGGAGAAAATTTATCGATCTATATGTCACCCCATTGAAGCTGATATTGCCAAGGGCATCAAACAAGGTACCTTTAGAGCAGTCAATCCCAAAATATATAGTTATTTCATGATAGGTATTATAGAACAAATAGACGATGCATTAACCATGAATCCAGACATATCAAGTACTTCCATCAAGAATGCCATATCGGACATCCTGACGAGAATTCTACTTGCTAGTCTTTGACCATAGGAGTGATGCGATGAACAGTGATAATGACTGTCGTAAAAGAGGTCTCAAAGCTTTTCAGGATGTCACCGGTATACCTGGGACGGCTGTTATGGAAAGCTTCGCAGAAATTGCACCAGAACTAGGCCAATGGATCGTGGACTTCTCTTATGGTGAAGTCCTTTCAAGGCCACATCTTGATCTGCGAACCCGGCAACTAGTCACAGTGGCAGCGTTGACTGTAATGGGAAAAGTTGCTCCGCAATTGAAGCTTCACATTGGTGGTTCCTTAAATGTTGGGTGCGAACCCAAAGAGATCATTGAAGTCATTCTGCAGATGTCCATATATGCCGGCTTTCCTGTTTGCATCAATGCCATCAACATAGCTAGGGAAGTATTTAAAGAACGTGGGATTTCAGTAAATGTAGAAGGTACAACATGAAATATTAACGATATACATTCTGCCATGAAATTCAGTAGCATTTTCTTGAAACTGTTTGTATCATTCCCCTGGGCCATTGTGTTTTCTCCTCTCGAAGTCTGTTAGCCGTAACAACTTCTTATAGGAAATCCCGATGGCCTCCTTCAACTACTAAATTGCAAACATGATCCTACACTACCCGCCTCGTTTACCGTCTCGGTTTGATACATTTATCAATATTTTTAAGATATGCTTAATTCTCTTAAATATCTGTTGTGATTTAGCTAAGTGATAAAGGGATAATGCTATACCAGCAACTTTTGCGCATTGTTTAATGGCTCAAAA
>JBEKJA010000239.1:0-5449 GCA_050011475.1 Syntrophales bacterium | reverse complement strand
CATCAAGGATGCACATCAGAATATGAAAACATATCTTAGTGCACCAGTTCTTTACGCATGGTGATTTTATATTGGTTTTACGTTTTCCGCTGCAGGGCCTTTCTGGCCTTTCACGATATCAAAACTGACTCGCTGGCCTTCATTTAACGTCTTGAAGCCGCTGGCTTGAATAGCGCTGTAATGAACAAGCACATCTCCACTACCGTCATCTGTTTCGATGAACCCGAAACCTTTGCCTTCATTGAACCATTTAACTTTTCCTTCTGACATGGCTTTCCTCCTCCTTTCTTAAAAAATTCTGTTAAGTCGGATTTCCACCATGACAGAAAAAACCACCGATACCCTAAAAAGTATGGTGGCTTTGTACTTCAAAATGTTTCAATCCAAACTTACTTAGTTGGAGGGTCAAAATGTTTCAATCCAAACTTACTTAGTTGGAGGGTACCTATTAAATACTTATATCAAAAGTCAAGCAATACTCTTTGCTCTCGGAGATTTGACTTTACGGCAAGGGAGTATAAGAAAAATATCCTTGTTCCTCGATGATCTCGACTCCTCCTACAAGTCCTCCAATATATCCATACAGAAAATTCAGGATTACCAATTGAAATAGGAAGTGAGTAGTGACGTTTAATTCTATTTCTCTGAGGCGACAAATTTATAAAAAAAGGGATCATACCTCATAAAAGTATGATCCCTTGATTCATTTGTTACTTCTGGATGGTATAATCAACGGCAGCTTCAACCCTTCGGTTTTTCTGTCGTCCATCCGCAGTTTTATTACTTACTATAGGTTTGGAGTAACCAAAACCTTTTGCCATAATCCTTGAAGTTTCAACATTGAATTTGGTTACCATGACCCGCTTTATTGCTTCTGCCCGCTTTTTAGACAGGGTTAGATTGTATTTTTCCCCTCCAACGTTGTCTGTATGCCCTTCAATTACAATCATCAAATCAGGATGTTTTTTCATAACGTCGGCTACATTCTCAATTTCTTTATAATACTTCGGTTTAACCACGGCCTTTCCCGTATCGAATTCAACCATTAAAGTGGCGCGACCCTTTTCCAGAATCTGCTGTTCAACCTCCGGGGCCTTCTTTATTTCTTCAACCGGAGGAGGCGGGGGTGGAGGCAAAGGTGCCGGCACAATTTCTGGTTCCTTAACTGGAGGCGGAGGTGGAGGTGGAGGTGTAGGGGGTTTTTCAGCTAGGAATATCTTTTCCACAAAATCGGTCATTGCAGCATCGCCTGCGAGCTTATCGCCTTTTACTGCAACTCCGCACTGTCCAGCCTGCGCCACTTGTTTGAGGATCTTGCCTCCCTTTTCATCATTACCAATCTGAACCGTGTAAATACAAAGATTGTCACCAAATTTGTTCTTCACAGTCGTAGCAGCCTTCACCGGTGCATTGTCCATGTCTTCGCCGTCTGAGAATATGACAAGGGCACTTTTCCCCGGCAACGGTTTCAGGTCATCGCCTGCAGCAGTGATCGCAATGTCAAGCGGACTGTTACCGAAAGGCAAACCAATATCCTTAATTGCTTTATCCAGGCCATCGGGACTGTATTTTACGATCCCATAGGTCAATTTGGTCACGTCAAAATTGATAAAGTTATTGCCAAAGGTCCGGAGGCCAGCTTTAATATCGAGATCTGGGATTGTCCTGTTAAAAAGGCTCACCAGTTTTTTTTCAATAACAAACTTTTGCGTGCCGGCATAGTCTTCCAGCATGGATCCAGATTTGTCAAAGATGATATAGAGATTATCTGCGTTCTGAATATACTGTCCTGACCCAATTTTTGCATTGAGATCCTGGCTGCTGGCAAGGGCCGATCCAGTAAAAAATAAAAACAACATAACCACAAGAACCGCTAAAGAATGATACACCCCTCTGTTTTCCTTCATTTCATAACCTCCTTTCCGAAATGCTGCATTTAGGCATGTAAACTTACCGGATTGACATTATTTAGATAGCCATGTGTATGAATTCATAATATAATGATTTCCATTAGAAATCTACTATAAAAAGAGAAATTGGCAAATGAATGCTTCAGGAAGGAAGCATTTTACTGACTACTCTTACAAAGCAACATGAATATCGAAACCCTCTCTTAGTTTTTGATCCAATTTGTCCAAAATCATTTGAAGACGTGCACTTGATTTTTACTTTTTCCCGGACAATAATTCCACCATTTTTGTCTCGCCCTGCAATTCTGCCACGCGGCGCGGCGTATTCTGTGAAATATCGATAGCATTGATATTTGCACCCTTCTGGATCAGTAGAAGCGCTGCCTTTGTCTCTCCTTCAATGGCTGCCCAATGGAGCGGGGTCTCGAGATATCGATCCTGTGCATTGACATCAGCCCCTTTTTCAATCAATAATGCCGCCAGTTCAGTTTTACCCTCAGATGATGCCCAATGCAGCGGGGTTTCCCCGTACTGGTTCCGGGCATTCACATCTGCTCCCTTCCGGATTAGTAGTGCCGCTACATCCACCTTTATCTGACGAGCTGTATAATGCAGTGGGGTGTCCTGTGAATTGTCTTTAACAGTGACATCCGCTCCGTTCTCAATCAGCAATACTGCTGCATCCATTTTCCCCTGTGATGCCGTATAATACAAAGGAGTCTGCTGGTACTGGTTCCGGGCATTGACATTTGCCCCGTTCCGGATTAGCAGTGCCGCTACATCCGTCCTGCCATGATACACTGCCACATGAAGAGGGGTATCTTGTTGCTGGCCCCTGGCATTCACGTTTGCTCCTTGCTCCAAAAGCAGACGTACCGTTGTGATGTCGCCCGTTCTGGCCGCCTTGTGCAGTTTTGTTTCACTGGTTTGTGCCATGGATTCACAGTATTGCAACATAACCGCGCACAACAGGATCATAAAGAGAAATGTCTTCTTCATATGAGAATTTCCTTTCCACATAAAACAATTCTATCCCATATTCAATATTATCATAAATACCAATGTATAAGGCAATAAGTGCTTTCTAACATTAATCTATCCTTTTTTTCATTAAAGAATTTGAAAGATTCGTAGGTGTTCTCGATGATGGATACCTTCCTCTGAAAGCAAGCGAACGGCTATTTCCATAGAAATGCAATCTTTCTATTGGTAATCGTTGATTCTCTGCTATTTAGAGAGCGGCTGGCAATTATCCTCGGTGTGCAAGCTTTCTATATGCAATAAACTAATCAATCTTGAGATAATCTAAATAAGATTGAATGGTTTTGTCACCCAATTTTGCAGCCTCTTTCCACTCCCTGATTGCACTTTTCTTATCTCCCAGACTGGAATATGCATCACCGAGCCAACGATGGCATAAACTGTCATAAGGATTTTTTGCTATGGCATTAGAATATAATTTTATAGCACTGCGATATTCACCTCTGTTCATCTTACCCCGACCTATATCTGCGCATCCCCCAGAGATTATTGTCTATTGCTTTTTCATCAAAGACTTTTTCGCATATATCTTTCCTTTATGGGACGTTATTGTCTTATTTTGCTGAGTCGGTTTGTTCATATCGGACACTATAGGTTTTTGTGCTGGTGATGAAGGCGGTATCATTGACTGCGTTTGCTGACTTAGTTTTTTGGTATCAGAATCAAGAGGCTTCAGCGTATGTGGTGATTGTGACATCTCTCTCAAAATCTTGTTTTCATTTTCAATAGTTATGAGTTTTGCTTTGTATTGTTCAATTGCTATATTACAGGGTTCGAGCCTGAATTCATTCATTACGTAAGCCGTAATATAATAGGTAATACCTATACTGATGATAAGATAGATTATTAATGTTCTGAAGCGCACCATAGTTCCCCCTTATATCTATTACCAGATAAAAAACTTAGTACCTTGATTAATAACGAACCATGTTGATCTCACCGTTTCTATGAATCAGATGGTAAAGGTCAGAATCTAAGTCGAAACTGATAAGATACCACGGATCTTTTGAAGCGCTGATTTTCATAGCAAGGAAACGGACATCGGCCCTTGTACGGCCGGTGGTCATCATGGGAAATGAATAATCCCCATTTGCAAAGGGAATGCTGAGGGCTACCAGTGCCTTTTCTATAGCACCCTGTTTTGATAGGGAGGCATCGAGGATCACTACGTCGAATTTTCTCTGCTTGAGGATATCAATAAATTGTTGCGGTATTTTTTTGCCATTAAAAAGGATGTGTCTGCCTTGAATATATACCGCAAGATCCATCCGGATATCGAGATTGAATCCATCTTTTTCTTTTTGGAAGACCTGCATGTCTGTGTCACGGGTTACGGGAACACCCAGATGCTCCAGGAGCGAGGCAACAAGCTCTATAGCCGGCCCTGAAGACAGCACCGGGAGAGTGCCTTGTTCCTCCTTTGCCTCGGCGCTGCTAATGGCCCCGGTTTTTTCATTGATTTCCAATATCTTCCAACCCCGTTTTTCTCCGGCTGCCATGACCGGTGCAGGCAGTGATGCCTCACCCTCCTTGAGAAAGTTTAACGCAATGGAGATGGCTTGTTTTTGTGGGAATTTATCATGAAGAACCTGCCAATCCGCCCGAAGCAGCATCTGTGGATTTTCGCCGATGGAAATTGGCAGTGTACGTCTGGTCATTCGGTAGTTGCGTGAGGCACCGAAAATTTTCTGTAGGCTTATTGCAATGGGCTCTTCATTGCTGAGTGCGGCAATTGCGTAACGCTTTCCTCCAGCTCTGATGATCTTTCTGGATTTCTCCGGAATCTTTTTCCCCGAGTCCAGCAGAATGACACTACCATCGTTTAATTCCACCACAGGGACGGTTGTGCAATCGATGGTCAATTGCCCGCCTCGGGCGAGTGGGAGGAAATATGTGCCTCTGGAAGTAAGAGTGCCATCGAGTACTCTGATAATCTGGCGGATGGCTTCAATGTGAGGCAGTGCTTGTATCTGGACAGGAGGCTGTTCTGCCTTGGTACTCTCTTCGGTACTCTTTTCAGCCGTTTCTTTTACAGCACTATTTTCTGTCTTTGCAGCCGTCGAAGTATGCGGCGTTTCATTAGGGAAAAGCAGAGTCTGGCCAGGTTGGATTTGATCGGGATTACGAAGAGTGGGGTTAAGCTTTCTGATCTGTCTTATCACAGCAGGCACATTTTGCGGCTGAATGCCGAATTCGTGCATCAGGATGTAAGTGAGAGAATCGCCCTTCCTTGCGGTATACTTCGTGGCATTCACATTTTCCTTCAAAACAATTCCCTGAAGATCCGCCGGCAGAATCAGGATCTGTCCCTTATATATCCGGTTGGGATCGCGGAGTTGAGGATTGAGTTGACGTATATCGCCGTATATGGATTTCATTTGGTTGTATGTTATCTTACCATATTGGCTGTATATGATCTGGTCCAACCGATCCCCTTTACGGACAATATAGTGTTTCTGCTTGCCGTGAGATGCAGCTATCTTTTCGAACCTGAGTCG
>JBEKJA010000238.1:0-5047 GCA_050011475.1 Syntrophales bacterium | reverse complement strand
GGCGAACTCGACTATGGAGCAGACCGAAAAGGTCATGCAGAACGTCAGGGACTATTGCTTAGAGCATGAGAAAGGCGCGGTTGAAGCTGTAATGGCGGTTGCCGGCGTAAACTTCTCGGGACGGGGACCCACCGCCGGCTTGGCATTCGTTAAGCTGAAGGATTGGAAACTCCGGGACAGGCCGGATCTGAAGGCAGGTGCCGTGGCCGGAAGGGCCATGGGGGAATTTTCCAAGATCCGCAACGCGATGGTGTTTGCCTTTGCACCCCCAGCCGTTGTCGAGTTGGGCATGGCAAGGGGATTTGATTTTCAGTTGCTGGACCGGGGCGGTCTGGGCCACGAAAAGTTGATGGCAGCCCGCAACCAACTCCTTGGCATGGCGGCAAAGGACCCGGTATTGACAAAGGTCCGGCCTAACGGTTTTGAAGATGTGCCCGAATACCGGATCGACGTGGACTGGGAGAGGGCTGGCGCCCTGGGAGTGCCCATCACTTCAATCCACAATACGATTTCGGCGGCCTTCGGCAGCGCATATGTCAACGACTTTATACAAGGCGGACGTGTGAAGAGGGTATATGCCCAGGCTGATGCCCCCTACCGCATGTTGCCCAATGATCTGGAAAGACTTTATGTTCGCAACAACACTGGCAAGATGGTCCCCTTTTCTTCTTTTGCATCCGGTCACTGGAGTTCCGGTTCTCCGAGGTTGGAGCGCTATAACGGCTTTCCGTCTATAAACATTCAGGGCGAGTCGGCGCCGAGAAGGAGTTCCGGTGAAGCGATGCAGGCCATGGAAGGATTTGTGAGGAAGCTGCCACAGGGAATCGGTTTTGACTGGACCGGGCTTTCCTACCAGGAGCGGATGGCAAGCTCTCAGGCGCCCCTGCTGTACACGTTTTCTATTTTCGTGATCTTCCTTTGCCTGGCAGCGCTTTACGAGAGTTGGCCTATCCCCATCTCGATTCTGCTGATCCTCCCCCTTGGGACGATCGGCGGTGTTATCGCCTCAAGTCTACGGGGACTTCCAAACGATGTCTATTTCCAGATTGCTCTGCTGACCACCCTGGGTTTGGCCACCAAGAACGCCATCCTGATCGTCCAGTTCGCCAAAGCCGGATTAGAAAGGGGAATGGGACTGATCGACGCCACGTTGGAAGGCACAAAATTACGATTTCGTCCGATCATTATGACCTCTTTGGCCTTCGGTTTCGGCGTCCTGCCCCTTGCTCTGACCACCGGCGCCGGGGCGGGAGCCCAAAATGCCATTGGCACCGGTGTGTTGGGAGGCATGATAACCGCCACCGCCCTTGTAATTATTTTTGCACCTTTCTTCTTTGTGTTAATCGTAACGATCTTCGGCAAACGCAGGCAGCGCGAAGCAGCCATGACAGATAATGAAAATCCATCAGAGGCTAAATGATATGAATGGAAACCGGTTTCTTCTACTGGGTGTGATCGTTACTATTTGGGGATGTACCCTGGCCCCGACGTACACTCGCCCGGCCGCGCCAATACCTGATGCCTGGCCGAGTGGCCCTGCCTATAAGCAAGCAGCCTCTTCATCGCCTGCAGTCGTTGCTGATATCAAATGGGAGGATTTTATAGTTAGTGAACCGCTCCGGAAAATAATCGGTATGGCTTTGGCTAACAACCGTGACCTGAAGGTGGCCGCGTTGAATATCGAAAGAGCAAGGGCTTTATACGGCATCCAAAGGGCAGAACTGCTTCCAGTGGTGAACGCGTCAGCCAGCGGGGGCAAAGAGCGAGTCCCCGGCATTCTTTCTGGAAACGGACAGCCCGTGACGACAGAAATATACAACGTCAATTTAGGTATCAGTTCTTGGGAGCTTGACTTTTTCGGCAGAATCCGAAGTCTAAAAGATCAGGCTCTTGAACAATACCTTGCCACGGAGCAGGCCCGAAGAAGCTCACAAATTGCTCTTATAACTGGAATAGTGAGTACATATCTGACTTTTGCTGCTGACCGGGAAAATTTAAAGCTTGCCCGATCAACTCTCGAAACCCAGCAGGCGACCTACGAAATGATCAAACGGCGATTTGAAGTTGGGGTTTCCTCCGAACTTGATCTCCGTCAAGCCCAAACCAGGTTGGAATCAGCCCGGGTAGACATTGCTAAATATACCGGCCAGACGGCTCTGGATGAAAACGCCCTCCGGCTTCTAGTCGGTTCAACAGTCCCCACCGAGTTGCTGCCCGGTGAACTGACCGAAGTTGCGATGTTGCAGGGGAATATTGCCGGAATACCCTCTGAGATGTTATTGCGCCGTCCTGATATACTTCAGGCAGAAAATCAACTCAAGGCTGCCAACGCTAATATTGGAGCGGCCCGGGCAGCATTTTTTCCCAGTATTACTCTCACCACCAGCATTGGAACCAGCAGTGACCAGCTTTCCGGTTTATTTAAGGCCGGCTCAGATAGCTGGAGTTTTCTACCGCAGATAACAATACCGATTTTTGACGCCCGCATATGGTCAGCATACGATGTAATCAAAGCAGAGAGGGATATATCTTTGGTTCAGTATGAGAAGGCAATTCAGACGGCTTTCAGGGAAGTGGCCGATGCCTTGGCCCAGCGTGGAACCCTAGACGATCAGATAGAGGCTCAGCAGTTACTGGTCAACGCATCTGCCGAGAGCTATCGCCTCTCTGATGCACGTTACACAAGGGGAATTGACAGCTATCTTAGCGTACTGGACGCGCAGCGTTCACTCTATGGTGCTCAACAGGGGCTCATCTCTATCCGCTTGGCCCGACTTGTAAATCTTGTGACACTCTATAAAGTTTTGGGAGGTGGCGCGTGATGGATTTGCAGACCGGAAGGTTAGTTATCATCCATTTGCGTGGCTATCCATCCTTTTGGCAAAAGCATGGCTTCAATATTTCAAAAAATAAAAAATATTATTTAAAAGGAGGTCGAAATCATGAAAATGTTTTATCTTGTTTATGCCGAATATTATGATGAACGCATCACAAATGCCCTTAAGCAAGCTGGTTATAAGTCGTATACGAAAATGCATGGCGCAACGGGAGAAGGTGAAGAAACGGAGCCGAAGCTGGGCACCCATTACTCGCCCGGCAGGAACAAAACACTTTTAATGGCTGTACCAGATGAGGAGATTCCTCGCCTTGTTGAGCTTGTGCGGAGAGCGAAAGCAGAGCATCCTAGTGCTGGTTTGCGGGCGTTTACTTTTCCGCTGGAAGAATGTATTTAGTAAAGATAAATGAGAAAAGCAACATTTAGGAGGTACGTAAAAGTAGCGTTTTATGAGCATTATCTTCTTTTTCAATTGACAAGCATATCTAAAATACGGGCTTCCCTTTGCTGTTTCTCAATGAAGGAAACCCTCCTTCTCCGAGTCCTCCCGGACCTGCAAATAAATCAATAACAGGAATAGGCATATTGCGCAGCATGCTTTCAGATGAAATTATTTAGATAAATTCTGGAAAACTTAGTCAAAAAATGTATGAAATCAAAATTATTCTATATATTTGGCATGAAAAAATCCATCCCTCAGTTTGAGATATAGGGTTTCAGCGTGTAAGTAATCATTTGTCAATACGCATTCAGCAATGTGTATTGATTTAATAATAATGAGTCATTTGATCATTATTTCTAAAATCGCATCTGACTGATTGCCTTGGCTTTGGCTTATTTTGCTGATAGGATGGAGGCGATGGGACATGTTCAATAGAAGATTTAGAAACAACGTCAATAACCTAAAACTCAAGCGAGTCTAAATGTCTAGCCATAAAATTCCAGTTAATAAACTTAGTCTTGAAGCATTACAGGGAGTTGTTAATGAATTTATTTCAAGAGATGGAACGGATTATGGTGAAATGGAGGTTTCCCCGGAAACAAAATTCAGACAAGTAAAACAAAAACTTGAGACCGGATTGGCAGTTCTCATTTTTGATGATGAGACTGAAACCACCAATATATTTTTGGCAGATGACCCTATTTTAAAAAAGCTTGAATCATTAACTTAATGATCAAAAAAAATAACCCATCTGTTTCAAAGAGATACCGCCGAGAAAATGAACCCAGATAAAGATGGCAAAACCCAGACATATACGGAATTTAAATTGAAACTTGGATTCTTTAATTTTCCCTTTAAACCTCTTCCCGAATTAGAAGTTTCGTATATGGTGTGCTGTCACCTTTTTTAAGTTCATACTTAATAACTATTTCCCGAGCTATGTAATACCTCTTGCCGCCAATCTCAACATACAGTTTCTTCATAGTATCCTCCATAAAATTCATAAAATAAGTTTGCTTGCTATGCCCTGGATTATTTCCTTTCCAGACACTTTGGCAATACATGACTAGTGATCTAACAGCATATCCCGTCCCCTTGATTGATCTCTGGTGGACTTTTATACTTGAAAGAACCAGAGGCAATTACACTAATTTCTGGAACTAATTGCCTTTCCCTCCAATGTCTCGATATCCTCCTGAATAGGGATAGCCTACCTTTTTATTATGTATCACACTATTTCTTAAAATACCCATCTGATATATAAGTATTCTTAATCAGCAGTTCATTTTGAGGAAACAGTCTGTTATTTTCAAGATTTTACATAGTTCAAGAGATTGAAGTGGGGATACATGTGTACTTCTAGCAGATCAAGGGATCTACCTCGTAGATCTTTTGACTAAGCCGCGCCCAATTTCGCCGGAATGTCTTTTCATCCCCCTGCGGTTCGAGGGTACAGGGAATGAAGTCATCGCTGCCTTCCTTCTTCAATCAATAAGTTTGAAGTGGCTACTCGGAGAAACGATGCAAGGGAAAGTGGTTATACACAAAAAAAGCTCCCCCTATTATGAGAGGAGCTTCTAAATGCAAAATGAAACTCAGATGTTACAGCTTACGGACATTTTCCGCAGCCGGACATTTGGGGCCTTTAACAACATCAAAACTTACTCGATCACCCTCGGCCAGTGATTTGAAACCCTCTGCCTGGATGGCTGAATGATGCACGAAAACGTCCTTGCCGCCGTCCTCTTCGATGAAGCCAAACCCTTTTG
>JBEKJA010000237.1:0-6554 GCA_050011475.1 Syntrophales bacterium | reverse complement strand
AGGCAGCAACTTTGGGTTTTTCCACTCCCAGCAGATGGGCTATATCAACGGCATTTTGCACAATGTGCATTTTGGTCGAAAGATCAGGACTGATGTTAATGGCGGCATCGGTAATATACAGAAGTTTGGGATACGTCTTCAGATATACCAGGAATACATGGGAGATGCGTTTTTTACCTTGCAGGTGATGGGTGAGAATGGGGTGAAGAAATTCATCGGTATGGATATGACCTTTCATTAGAGCTTTGACTTCACCCTTTTCAATCAGTTCTACACCCTTCTCAGCCATTGCATCCTCTACAGGGGCATGGATAATGCGAAATTGCTTTTTGCAGTCAATAGGTTTGAGGAGATTACGAATAATCTCTTCATCCCCGATCAAAATGGGATCGATATAACCGGCTTCTGCCGCCTCATATGCGCCTTCCAGTACATGCTGCTCATCCGCATTTATGACAGCAATGGGCATGGCGGGTAGGCCTTGGACAGCCTTAAGCACGTCCTCAAAATTGGTAAATTCAACGCTCATGGTCATTCTCCTTGCTTGCCTTTTAAAAGCAGTGCCCGGGTATGCCGGGCAATCATCAGGTCCTCGTTGGTGGGAATCACCCGCACAGTGCATAGACTGTTGTTCGTGGAGATTATTCCTGCATTGGTATCGTTATTCCTAGGGTCAAGGCGTATTCCAAGATAATCGAGGCCGTGGCAGATCATCCACCTCACAGGTGCGGCCCTCTCACCAATACCTCCGGTGAACACCAGGGTATCCAGGCCGCCAAGGACCGCAGATAGTGCTCCGATATACTTGCGTGCCGTATAGCAGAAAAGCTCTATTGCCTGGTCGGCATGCGGTTCCGTGGTGCGTTGATCCAGAAGAGTTTTCATATCGGAGCTGATCCCTGAGATCCCGATAAGCCCTGAACGTTGGTTGAGCAGCTTTTCGAGCTGACGGGCATCATAGCCTTTTTCGTCCATGAGGTATAGCAGGACGCCCGGATCAAGATCACCGCATCTCGTACCCATCATGAGTCCCCCCAAAGCAGAGAATCCCATGGTGGTGTCCTGGGGGTGTCCGTCATTCAGAGCTGCCATGCTGGCTCCGCTGCCCAGATGGGCAATGATAACCCGTCCTTTAGTATCCCTCCCCAGAGCACTGACTATGTATTCATAGGAAAGACCATGGAACCCGTAGCGGTGTATACCCTCATGCCAGAGGCTGCGTACAATCGGCAGCCACTGGGCCACCTCCGGTATCCGGCGGTGAAAGGCGGTATCAAAGCAGACTACCTGGCTGAGTCCCGGGTAGTGCTCGGCTACTGCATCAATACCTTTGATCTCACCGGGCAGGTGCAAGGGAGCTAAGGGGATGAGGCTTCTCAGGGTGAGCATCAATTCGGGTGTTACCATTTCAGGGGCCATGTGTTTTGGCCCTCCATGGACCAGTCGGTGTCCGATACCATCCGGGGCTGGAAGATGCTGTGCCTCCATGGCTGTGGTGAACATCGCCTTGACTGCCTCTTTGTGGTCGGAGAAATCCGAGTGACTGTCCACCAGGCGCTTCCCTTGGCCATCTTTCAGCCAGAGCCAGCCACCAGAAAGACCGATCCGTTCCACCGCCCCTTCGGCTATTAGTTTCTCGGTTGTATCGAGAAGATACATGGCAAACTTTATGGATGAAGAGCCACTGTTGATACAGAGAATATGATGTTCCATGTGAGGTCCCTTTAAAATATTCTGCTCATGTATAAAGTTCAAAATGATTGTAACCTCTTAATATTATAAGTTCGCAATCTCTTTCCAACTTATATTTTGCATAGATGGACATAACTGAAGGATATCTGTTTCAGGAATAATCGTATCCTGACATACAACAGATTTCTTAAGGATTTAGCCGTTGATAAAATAGTTTCTTAACCAGCTCCGCCATTAAGATATAAAGCACCATAATGATACCCAGTATCATAAGAAACGACATGGGCAGGGATACAAAATTAAATATCTTCCCAATGGGTGTAAATGGCAAGATAAGCGTAGCAATAACAATAGAAATTGTGGCGAGAAGTAAATGCTTTCCTGGTCTGCTCTTAAAGAAGGGCCTTCTGCTGCGAATGACAAGCACAATAATTGAGGCGGAAATGACAGATTCCATGAACCACCCCGTTCTGAATTGATCTGGTGTAGCATGAAGGATAAATAACAGAACACCAAAGGTCAGATAATCAAACACTGAGCTGACCAGGCCAAAAGTGACCATGAATTTTTTAATAAAAGATATATCCCACCGTCTTGGTCTATTTACCATTTCGACGTCTACCCGATCCGTGGCAATGGTCATTTCTGGAAAATCAGTCATCAAGTTCGTCAACAGGATTTGTTTGGGCAATAAGGGAAGAAAAGACAGGAACAGAGAAGCACCGGCCATACTGAACATGTTTCCGAAATTAGCGCTGGTAGCCATAAAGACGTATTTGAGGGTGTTGGCAAACGTCGTCCTTCCTTCATTGACACCATTCACGAGAACCGCCAGATCCTTTTCGAGAAGCACGATATCGGCCGATTCTTTGGCCACATCCACTGCAGTATCAACCGAAATACTCACATCAGAAGCATGCAGGGCTGAAGCATCATTGATGCCATCTCCCATATAACCAACAACATGTCCGGCTTTCCGGAGCGCAAGGATAATGCGCTCTTTTTGATTTGGTTCCACTTCTGCGAAGATGTCCGTTTCTGTCACCTTCTTTAATAGAGCGGCATCACTTATTTCACGGAGTTCGATACCGGTAAGGATTTTTGCATCTAGCATTCCTACATCTTGGCTTATCTTGGCAGCGACAAGGCGATTATCTCCAGATATGATTTTCAAGGAAACACCAAGCTGTTTGAGGCGATCTATTGTTTCCGCGACGCCTTTTTTAGGCGGATCGAAGAAAAGCAGGAAACCGAGGAATGTCATATCCCGCTCAGAATCTTTATTGATGACCGACTCCGTTCCCATATCCCGACTGGCAACCCCAAGCATGCGGAAGCCCTGGTTACTGAAGTTCTCGAACTTCTGCTGAATCTGTTTCCCCACCGTGGTCATGTCTATCTTATCCCCAGCCTCATTCTCCGCAAAAGGACAGATAGACAGCACATTAGAAAGAGCTCCCTTCGTAACCATCAAGTGTCTGCCATCCTTTTCAATCAGGATGCTCAATCGCTTCCTTATGAAATCATAGGGGATCTCATCAACTTTCTTATAACCGGAAACATCTTGTTCTTTATGAGAACGGATCGCTTCGTCGATAGGATTTGAAAAGCCTTTTTCATAAAAGGCGTTCAGATAGGCATGAAAGAAAACCCGATCACTGGGATTGCCGTTGAGGTCTATTGCCGAATGCAGGCGTACGGTCCCTTCAGTCAGGGTTCCCGTCTTATCTGAGCATAGGACATTCATACTCCCGAAGTTTTCTATAGAGGCGAGCCGCTTTACAATGACCTTTTGCTCTGCCATTCTTTTGGCGCCGTGGGCCAGGTTGATGCTGATAATGGCCGGCAGCAACTGCGGTGTCAGTCCGACAGCGAGGGCCAGAGAAAAAAGGAAGGATTCGAGAACAGGGCGATGAAAAAAGATATTGATAGCAAAAACGGCAATAACCAAGGCCAGGGTCACTTCGAGCAGTAAATATCCAAACTGCCGGATGCCATGCTCAAATTCGGTTTCCGGGGGTCTCAGTTTCAACCTTTCAGAGATTTTACCGAATTCCGCTTGCTTTCCCGTGAAAATTACAACAGCTTTGGCTGTACCGCTGACAACATGGGTCCCCATAAAAAGGCTGTTCGTGCGCCCGTGGAGAGGGGTTTCTGCCGGTAGCATTCCGGCTTCCTTTTCAACCGGATAAGTTTCACCCGTCAAAGTTGCTTCATCAACAAAGAGATCCCTGGATTCTAGAATCATGCTGTCAGCGGGAATCGCATCTCCAGCATTCAACATAAAGATGTCACCCGGGACAACATCTTCTAAGGCAATATCTTGCTCTCTGCCGTCACGAAGAACAGTGGCTTTTATCTTGACGATGGCCAGCATCTTTTCAAGGGCATTAACGGCGCCCCTTTCCTGCCAGAATCCCAAAAGGCCACTGATTAAAACGATCGCAATAATAATAGTGGCATCTGCCGGGTCATGAAGAAAAGCAGACAGACCGGCTGCAAAAAACAAGGTCAGGATAATGGGACTTTTGAATTGGGCTAACAGTAGAGCGAACGTGTCAGACCGTTTCTTGGGCTTCAGAAGGTTTGCGCCATACTGGATCAGCCGTTGTCTTGCTTCCTCACTGCTTAATCCTTCCTTCCGGGTATCAAGCTGAGTCAGTAAGTCGGACTGGGAAATACCCCAATATGAAGATGGCTGATGGATCATATAGATCTAGAACTATTTTAAAGTAGCAGTTCTCTAATTAGATATTAAAACCTCTATACTTAGAATGTAGAAGACTGGATTTATGATGTCAAGAATAAAAGGCTTCAAGATGTGTTTATTGATTTCCAAATGAAAGGTTGTATGGATGAGTTGATTTGGAATATCAAGACTTCAGGAAGGACTGTTCAGGGCGATTATATCTCACAGCCCCCCCTGTGTAGACGCATATCGATTAATCTATCACCCCATCAATCTGCATATCATTACTATTTACCAATAATAACCCCCTTATGTGTCGAGAGGAAGTAGATGAACTCATCCCATACCCCCATTAGCTCCCGGTATCCCTCCCCCTATTGTTTTTAACGATAAATAGTAATTGGTGTGCACGTGGAACAGCCCTATTCTTCTTTGTTTTGTGCTTCGGGGGCGAGGCCGAGTACAAAGGCCAGGATTGGGTAAGTTGGCTTGCATGGTTACTGCCTTCTCTGACTGGGTCTTCCGTGCAAGAGCAACGTCTCGTCCCGAGTTTACCCACATAACCGCATCCCACAGAGCCGGGGGGAACACAACGCCTCAAGATATAGAGTATAGAGCTGCCGGTCGTTATATTCCGATACAACAAGACGCCAGAATCACAGGCGTAACCGTCAGCGAACAACCGCACCAGCTTGCAATATTTCCTAAGACAACGTCTAGGCCTCCTGTTTGCTGGTAGTCTGTAAGGAGCATGCAACGGAGCGTTCCTTTCTTGCATTCTTGCAAGCAACCTTGCATCCGGCTTGCATCCGTGAGGGAAGCGAGCGAGCGGCTCTGAATACAACGCTGTGGATGCGACTTGCACTGCTTGCATTATTCGGATTGGTGGATAGGCCGCCACAATGATGTGGTTCCCCCGATACAATCTTCACCCTTTATCCTCAACCACTTGTATATGAAATCTGAAATGAATACGAGCACTTGTATTTGCCCCTTGGCACGAGCCTTGCAAAATTTTCAGATACAATCGGCAAGGGGGTGATCATATGAAAGCGGTTTGCTATGCGAGGGTGAGTACAGAGGAACAAACTCAACTGGGCGTATCCCTTTCTAATCAGGAGCAGAAGATTCGGGCTTACTGTCTGGCCAAGGATTGGGAAATATATGCTGTCATAAGGGATGAGGGGTATTCCGGCAAGGATCTCAATAGGCCGGGCATCCAGGAGATAATCAGGGGATGCCGCAAAAAGGAGTTTGATGTGGTCGTTACCCTGAAACTAGACAGACTAACCAGATCGGTTAAGGACTTGGGCTATCTGGTCGAGGATGTATTCAATAAGCACGGGGTTGCATTCTCCAGCCTACAAGACAACTTCGATACCTCCACAGCAAATGGGAGGATGGTCATGAACATCCTGGCAACGCTGGCACAGTGGGAGAGGGACATCATCTCCGAGCGGACGCGGGATGCGATGAAGTTCATGAAGAATTCCCTCAGGCTGGTAGGGGCTATCCCCTTTGGCTTTGATCTTGTGGGCAGAGAGCTGACTCCGAATCCAGGCGAGATGAGGACTGTCCAGAAATTGATCGTCTCGAAAGGGGGTGGAGCATCTTACCAAAAGATTGCAGGGAAACTTAATGATGCGGGTATTCCATCAAAGAACGGCGGTAAATGGCACCCGAAGACGGTGATGGGCGTAGTTCACCATATCCAGTCATTACCAAGGGACCATTGGGTAATAAAAAAGTACTTTCCGAAGGGGGTAAATACCGATGTCAACAAAGCGCGATGAAGTGAAGGAGCTGTTGAGGCAAATCGTTAAGAAGCGACTCGTAGAAAGGGTCGGCGTTCAGAACATCGTCTACTCAGGCGAGGAAGTAAACGTCATTAAGGGTCAGGATGGATCGATAAGATTCAATTTGCCGAGGTTGGGGAAGTCCTATGCCTACCTATCGGGGCGGCTCTACGAAAGACAGTACACCGGTGTCAATCCTAGTCCGAGCGAAAGTCATGATCCATCCTCCCTGATAGTGGAGCAGCTTGACTATATGGGTAATGCAGAGAAGGTTGATACACGACTATTCGGTAACAGGCTGGTCTGCACTTGCGGGAATGTCCGGTGGGTGAAAAAGGCCGATCTATTCCAAGTTAAGAAGTGCAAACCGTGTATTC
>JBEKJA010000236.1:0-8130 GCA_050011475.1 Syntrophales bacterium | reverse complement strand
CAGCCATGCCTCCGGTGCCGGGGGACGATACTTTAATGAGCTATGCGGCCTGAACGTATTGTATTCCAACCGCCATTCTTCAATCAGTACCTGGGCCTCCCTCAAGGTATAGAAGATCTCTCAGGGGTTTTCTTTCAGGGATCGAGTAGTCTTCCGGAGAGATGGCCATTCAACATTAGTTACAACTACAAAGTATTAAGCCTAATATACTAGAATAACTGAAGATCACGGTATAATAGCAAGAATGTATATTAAGAAGTGTGTTTACTGGCTATTCTGTCAAAAAGCTTTACAGTGTCAGAATATTTTACAATGTATAACAACAATCTATATTATTGTAATTTCTTCTATATTGATGTGCAATTCATCCGGCTAAACAATCAATATGTTTTACAACTGGAGAATAAGTATAAGGCATAATGAGATATGCTATTGACCCTTACAAAAAAAATATCATTTAACATTAAATCCTTATCGATAGTTTGAAAAAATAAATATTATCTAGCATGATAATTGCTAGTTATTTCTTAACCGGATATTTTTAGGAGGCAATTATGGCGCTAAGAAATAAAATTGGCATATGTTTTCTTTGCGTGGCATTAATAGCTTTTGCGAACAATGCATCGGCGGCACCAATCTTGTTATCCTTTGATGATATCAAAGATAAAACTTACACTCCTGTTCCTTCTACCTATAATGGATTTACCTTCTCCTCAGGTTGGTACGTGGATACAAATAGTTATTATAGAACTGTCGGCAACACGTACAATTTCCCTTCCAACCCAAATGCAGCTTTCAATTTTGCTGGCGTTCAAAAACTGACTTTGAGCAACTCCGTACCCTTCAATTTTGATTCTGCTTATTTTTGGGCATTCACGGTAAATAATAGTTTTTCTGCAAACAGTGCTTCAAGCTTAACCATAAGTGGCTATAATGGAAATAATCTGATTGGTAGTATAAAATTATCACTTCCCACCAGACCGATACTTGAGAACATACGTTTGAATGGAGTGGATAGGCTTGTCTTTACAAGAAATGGTACTCCAAGTAATGTACTATATTGGTTTATGGATAACTTTCAAGATTCGCTTACAGCAGTACCGGAAGCCGATACACTTTGGCTGTTGCTTACAGGGCTATCAGGTCTTTTAAGTATCACGAGGAGACCCAAAAAATTAGGGGAGAGATGAGGTAACGATAATTAGGGGACTGGTATATAAGTTCTTGAGAAAGTTTTAATACTGATCCGACTTGGCGGGCGGGTTTTATTTATAATGGTCTTTACTGCGGTAAGGCATGGTCAGAAATGGCCCTGCCTTTTTTATTTTCTGCAATCATGTTTACGGGATTAAATCTACTGTTAGTTAGATGAATTAAAAAAAATTTATGAAAGCAACAGACAACCACTACCTTTCCCTTAATAATCAAAAATACATGTTGATTTAACACCCGCAGTACCATACCAGCATCGCATGAATCATGCTGAAGTAATTCCTCATATTTTCAAACGAAGCAAAAGAAGAGCAGAAATTCTCGATAGGAAATATATCTTTTCTATTGACTACAAGCAACAGAAAAGCTGGAAAGCCTTGAAACACAGCCCCAATGGGGGGGGGGGACTCAATATAAAATTATTGGAAGAAAGGAGACATTATGGAAACGGCAAAATCAAGCATCATCAAATTCCCTTCGCCAAGGGCAAAGACAGCCAAAAGGCTTCGACAGGAAGATTCTCTCAAATACTTCAACCACACCCAAATCAGGATGCTTCGCAGGGCAGCAAGGGATCAAGCCGAGCTTGATTCCAAGAAGGGAAAAAAGACAGGCATCAGGGAATGGATGGCGATTGATCTTCTGATTTCAACAGGCCTTCGGGTATCAGAAGCTGCCGATTTAAAATGCGGTGATTTAAAGCTTGGCTATGGGGAAAGCAAGATCATTGTCAATGAGGGCAAAGGAAACATAACAGCCCATGTGGTCATCAATGAATCCCTGAAGAAGCATCTGAAGCATTTTCTTTCTTGGAAGGAAGAAATGGGTGAGCCAATCGGGATTGATGATCCCCTGTTCCTTGGGCAGAGGGGCCAATGGATAGCCCAGGCCATTCAGCAGATCGTTAAGAAATATTTGAAAGCCTTGAAGCTATATGAGCCGGGCAAATCCGTCCATGCCCTTCGCCATTCATATGGAGTTGAGCTTTATTCGAAAGAAAAAGACCTCCGGACTGTCCAGAAGCAGCTGAGGCATTTATCTATCCAATCCACCTTGATTTATGCAGATGTGACAGATGAAAGCATATCCAAGCAGATCAAGGGGCTTTGGCAATGAAAGAAAGGGAGGAAAGGAACATGAAGGAAGCTAAGAAAGCTACATTAAAGTTGAGAAGGGAAGGGAAGGCAAGGAAGGAAAGGTGGAAGAAAAGAAAAGGGTCTATATGGGGGCAAATGTGTTTTTTATCCCAAACGCATAAATGGAAGCCCACTTCTCACTATCTTTCCAGCACTTAGGACATCCAGTTACTCGGTTGCCAGTACCCTTTAAAGCACTTTCACAGTCTGGAGTACAGGTAACTTTGTTATCCAAAGGATGTGTGTATAGCGTTATTTCTGGATGATATTCAAGAAGCTTTAGGGCGATTGGTATGACAAAATGGTGCTCAAAATCCGCTTCATTTTTTATGTGAGTTGGGATCTTTTCACGATTAAGATGATCAATAAACTGCTTCAGAAATACATATATCACAGACTATCCTCCAGTAAATTACCCTTATAGTTCATTTCTCCTCTGTTGTCGCAGTATTCCCGTCATGCAGTTCGCATGAGCTTATTAGGCTGTTAAGCTGATGTTCGGTGAGCCCGCCCCACCGGATGATGAGGCGGCTATTTCTGTAATTGAGCATAAGGGTGTCATTAAACCATTTATTTATCTTTGTCCTTCTTAAATGGTTCTTTAACGATGACCTTTACGCCGTCAATTGTCCCCGTAACTATTTTACGAATCGCTGAACCCGTTTCTCCACCAATTACCTCGGCTGCCTCAAAGGCTCCCATTGCTGCTGCAGAAGCAGCTTCCTCGGCAGATAATCCAATCTCTTTCGCCGCTTCAATTGCCCCCACTACAGCATTTTTGGCAACGGACGCAACATTCCCCCCAATTTCCGATGTCCCAAGCACCAATCCTTTTGAAGTGTCTTTTATGACCGTAGTTAATTGGCCACTGGCTTCGGCTACTCCTCCTATAGAACCTTTTATAGCGTTTTTGGCGACTAAGCCCACATCTGCACCCACTTCAGAACTTGCACGGATGATGCCCCGTGCTGCTTCTGATGCTGCATCTTCCGCAGATATAGCAATATCCCTCGTTCCCTTTATGGCGCCTACGATAGCGCTCTTGGCCGCAGCCATGACGTCTCCGCCTATCTCAGCAGTCACTTTTACTGCTCCGTGAACAGTGTCCTGAATAACATCGGTGGTAACGGAGCCTACCATATGGACACCCTTAAGGACGCCGATGATTGAATTCTTAGTGACCGTTGTCAAATCCGCTCCAATCCCTCCCGTTGCCTTAATTGCTTCGGCAACAACAGCGCTAATTGCAGTTTCAATGTTTTTTACACCTTCCAGAGTTTTTACTATAGTGGCACTTACAATGTCGATGATTCCAATAGCAATTTCCTTTGTGCCTAGTGAAAGCCCTGTTATACCGTTTTTAATTGTTTCGCCTATCTTCTTCTCCATAATGTCACCTCCGTTACTTGTCAAACATAGCTGCCTGATTTTACATTGCCTTGACTCATATAAGGTTCACTATATTAGCCATAAAAAAACCCCGTCTCCGTGTAAAAGACGAGGTTCTTATGGTAACTTCTTAGCCCCTATATGGAGCATGAGAGGCAGATGATATTGAGGTTGTCTGTTACATTTGCAAATATTGTCTGCCTTGCATTACATAAAGTCAAGTTGTTTGCTTGAATGGATTATGTCGAAATATTGCATGGATGGTATAAAAAACAACATTTAAAGAACGAGGAGATTATTTACTACACCTGTATTCGTTACAAGATCCTAATTATGATATTTTTTATAATATGCCTTAACTTAATATAAGTATCATATTATATCAATATATAATTCATACTGTACCGTTCACTTGTTGATGTTTTGATCAGCTGGGTACAGTAAGGTTGGATAAGGACATTTGAAGCGCAAAGGTTGGCCACCATGCACTTTAGGGTTATGGTGGCTTTTTTTCTTTCTGCCATGGTGCCGCTCCGACTGCGAAAATACAAGAGAAAGGAGAATGCCAGCTATGTCAGAAGGTAAAGTTAAGTGGTTTAATGAACGCAAAGGCTTTGGGTTCATCGACATGGATGGAGGCGGTGACGTATTCGTTCATCACAATGCTATTCAAGCCAGTGGATTCAGGACATTAAATGAGGGACAGCGAGTAAGCTTTGATGTCCAGCAGGGCCAGAAAGGCCCATCTGCGGAAAACGTAAAACCTATGTAAGAACACAGACGAAATCAAGAGGCACTTCTGCATTATTTTCATATGTTGGAGTGCCTTTTTTCTATGCAGGCAAATTTTTTACAGTTTCCAGAGTAGAGGGATTTAAGGCCAGATCAAAAGACCAGCCAAAAGAAAATTAGGCAAAGATCTTAGTTCAATTCGTAAATGGATGGTACCTAGATCCACGGCAATATTAAGCATTATACTTTCAAAATATGAGCTAAGAAAACAGCCACTTCATTTTCAACCCATTGCTCGTTAATTTTCTCTATTTTTTCAGAATTGATGATATCACTACGCGATGAGCGAACGAAACTATCCCTACCTCCTTACAATAAAATGCAATATGGGGGTTGTCGACTGTTACATCTCGACGAAAGGGTGTTTGTATATTAAATACAACCTCTGACTGTTTATCAGATATATCACAATTTATTTTTCCCTTGGTCAATTCTTGGCAAATCCGTATTAAAGTAGGTCTTATTATCTTATTATTTTGCCAGGGCAGGAAGCAATTGACTCAGTCCACCTACAATAAATTCCACTGCAATAGCTGCCAATAGCAATCCCATGAGGCGCGTTATAATATTGATGGTTGTTTTGCTCAGAAATTTTGAAATAGGATTAGCGATACTCAATGCAATCCATGACAGGAGTGCTACTACCAAGCTGCTGATTATGATCAAGGTGATATGCAGAGGGTGAAAAGACTCATGGGCGAAGATGATAACAGTAGATATCGCACCCGGTCCAGCAAGAAGTGGAGTTGCAATCGGCACCACAGCTATGCTTTCTTTGTCCTCAGCTTCCTGAGCTTCTTCAGAGGTCTGCCTGCTCTGGTTGCGTCTGGCCTGCATCATCGCAACTGCAATTAACATCAGGAGAATGCCGCCACTGACCTTGAATGAACCAATGCTGATTCCGAAAAAGTTCAGCACTAACCTGCCAAACAAGGTTGATAAAATCAACACTATAGCTACCGTCATACTTGCTGTCCTGGCAATTCTAGCAGATTCCTGTTTGGTCACTTTTCCCGTCAAACTGACAAATATGGGAATAATTCCAAGTGGATTTACTATTGCCAATAGGGCTGTAAATATTTTTATATATTCAGTCCAACTGATCATCTTTTTGCCTGTTATGCTCTCATCTTTTTGTAGTCGCCTGAATCATTTCTGGTAAAATATCTTCTCATATTCTTAATGCCGGTAGATCGTCCAGTCTAGGGAAGAATAATACCGATTAAAGCCAGAATTATCGAGCGAAACAAATAAATCACGGGATTCAATACACCAATATAGAGCAATCCTATTATGATAAACAGCCCATATGGTTCAAGGCTTTCAAGTGTATAACGGACCTTATTTGATACAAAACCCATGAGAATCTTTGAACCATCCAGGGGTGGAATCGGGATCAAATTGAAAGACGCGAGCATGATATTGATCTGTGACATATAATACAGCAGAGTATAAGTCACTTCATCCGGCGATGGAGATTAAATTCGTAATAGAAGTAAAGATACAAACGCAAGAAGCATATTCATGATAATTCCGGCTGAAGAAACCAGTATAAGCCCTTTGCGCTTATCACGCAGATTTTCAAAATTAACAGGTACTGGTTTTGCCCAACCAAATCCAAAGACAAGCAGCATAAAAGTACCGATCGGGTCGAGGTGTTTTATCGGATTCAGGCTCAACCTGCCCAACCATTTAGCAGTTGGATCTCCCATCTTGTTTGCAACCCATCCATGCGCCAATTCATGGAGAATGATTGAATATAGAAGTGGTACAGCCAGTAATATAAACGCCGCAGGGTTCTGAATAAGAAGATTAATAAGCCCCATTAATTATTCCTGCTATTTATGAAGTGTACGTAATATTGATCACAGGGATTATTGATCAGACATCGAGTCCTCTTAATCCCTTAAGAAACCCCTGATATCATCCCTGCTTTTTGGCAGTATCAGCGTGCCAATTGCTCTAGTTTTGCATATATCATCCTGATTGTATAAGAGGTAGTCTTTTCATGGATGAAATCCTATTTATGGCTAATTTCACGATGAAATTTTTAAGAGAATATGCATTTTCCTAAAAATATTAACCCAGCTATAGAAAATTTGCCCCCCCAGAATTCTTCCTTACTGCTTGGTCCCTTCTTTGCTGTGTGCAACACCATTTCATCTCAAAGATGGTGTAAATATTGGAATTTGATATATGACTTACAGATCCCACCTGGTTGCTTTATCGGACACACCGTGAGAAAAATATTTATTGAACTACATGTCAACAAAACCCTCATGAAGACAGTCATTACCCGGATACCTCTTTACCCGGCAATAATGACGTTTTCTGTCCGACACTTCCTCTGTCTCTACATAAGTACAGCCATATTCACCCTGGTCAACCCAGGTACCGCTATTGGCGTAGATGTATCGACAGGGTTCATCGCTTGTGTGACCCGTGATGGGGTCTAAGTCGTAATGCTTATCCATGTCAGGGATATGTGTATGACCGAAGATAACGATGTTTGTGTTCGAACCAAAATGATCAAAATAGGAAAATGACGCTGCCCAAGCAAGGTTTTCAAGATCGCTGACAATAGCCGTTGGAACATTGATATTACCTGGCGCATTTTTCCAGTTTTGGATGAGATTAGCGAAGCGACTTCCAATATCGCTCACAGTCACCGGCGCCTTGTAGCCAGGGATTCCATTGAGTTCGATGATATTATCTGGCTTAAGTCCAGCATCATTGGCAATGGCATTAAACATATCTTTAATAAAATCCGGACGCTTCATGTATTCATTGAGAAATTTAAAAAAAATGTCGCGGGGATCTCCTTCATGTCCGGTCGTCAGGACTTTGTAGGCAACTATACGGGAGATAAAGTATCCAAGTGGAAGAAAGTTATCATTAGCTGTCCACATGTCGGGCGCATTGAAAAGGCAATAGTGGTTCCCGTGCTCAGCTGCCAAGGTCCCCACGGTATAAATCCCCCACGGCATTGCGCTGTTGCAAAAGAAACGGATACCGGGAAAAGTTGTCTCCATAAACTGCTTTGTTGCCAATATTCCGGCAACGTTCATACCCATGTCATGATTGCCGGGTACATAGGCAAGTTTTATGTCACTATTTTTAGCAAGAGCCTTGAAATTGTCGATAACAGGTTTATTGTCGGGATTAGAGCAAATATCGGTAAATGATGTGAGGGGGTCTTTATCGACGGGAATGACCCACGTATCGAAGAGATCTCCCAGAATGACTATTTCTTTCACACCAGGCGCATCCAACTGCTCAGCCAGGAAATCTCCCAGCACATGAATATTCTTTTTCAACCATCCATAGTGGTTCGGATCATTCATGCTTCTTCCATCGCCCATGTGAATATCGCTGATGAAAATTCTCTTGTTTCTGTCTGCCATAACATCCTTCTATCTTTGAGAGACGAAATGGTTTCTTTCCTGTATTTTTTGGACACATGTAACCAGGGAAGCTTCGTTGGGTCTTTTTATATCTATATTATCAATTGCATTTTGAGCCATTAAACAATGCGCAAAAGTTGCTGGTATAGCATTATCCCTTTATCACTTAGCTAAATCACAACAGATATTTAAGAGAA
>JBEKJA010000235.1:0-5123 GCA_050011475.1 Syntrophales bacterium | reverse complement strand
TATCCAAGTGGTAAGAAAAAGAGAGAAGATTTTCGGATGACTTACAGACAATACGTGGTTTGATTAAGGAGGCCGAAACTGTCGAGTCGATTTTTCCTGCTTCAAGTAATTAGGGTTCATTAAAAAAGGAGGTGTCCAATGAAAAAAGCGATAGCTGTTGGTCTTCTTGTCATTATCCTGCTGTTTTTTGGTTCTTACTACATGTTCCCTGAAGCGATGTTTAAGCTGGCAATAAACGCTGAAAGAGGTGCTGCCGGTTTAACCAAGAAGGAGATCCAGGTTGACGATCACAAGATCGTTTATCTGGAAGGAGGGAAAGGGGAAACGGTGTTGCTGCTTCACGGTTTTTCTGCGGATAAGGATAACTGGACACGTTTCGCAAAGTATCTCACGAAGGACTATCATGTTGTAGTCCCCGATCTCCCCGGTTTCGGTGAGAGCTCTGAGATACTGCAGGATGTCTATGATACCGATAGTCAACTGAAGCGCATTGACCGCTTCATGGAGGGATTAAAGCTTGAAAAATTTAATATTGCGGGAAACTCTATGGGAGGGGCATTCACTGCAATATACAGCGCAAAATATCCCCAAAAGGTTTTAACCGCAGCGTTACTAGCCCCAGCCGGTGTAAAATCACCCAATAAAAGCGAAGTCGCCTTGCTTCAGGAGAAGGGTATCAATCCCCTGCTGGTCAGTAATCGGGAGGAATTTGGTCGATTGATGAAATTGGTTTTTGTGAATCCCCCTTTCATGCCGGATCAATTTAAGAAAATATTTGCCGCTCAAGCGATTGCACACAGGGATTTCAATAACAAGATAATGCTTGACTTGAAATGGAATGAAATAAAGGACGGGGCTGCTGTACTGGAAACTTTCTTAAATCCCTATCTACCGATGATCCAGGCTCCCGTCCTGATTATATGGGGTGATAGCGATAAATTGCTGGATGTAGGGGGCGTTGCAGTTTTGGAGAAGAACCTGAAAAAATACCAGACGGTCATTATGAAAGATACCGGCCATATTCCAATGCTGGAAAAGCCTAAGGAAACTGCATCAGTGTATCTGACTTTCTTGAAGAGTCAGCATTGAGATAAATTCAAGGAGGGGGCGTCATGAAACTCATAGAATTCATGGCGATGCGGAAAACTTCAAAGAGGCAGTGAATCTTTCAAGAGAAGGGTGGTTAAATTTATGGAGTTGCTATTACTTGTTTCTATCAATAATCAACAACCTTTAACCACCCTTTTTTAGTCTGTTTGTAGGTGAAAGAAACAACCAAGATTAAATCTTGGCCCTCCCCTCCCTTTCTTCTCAGAACTAAAGCAAGCCAAGAGATAATATCTTGCCCCACGCATTTTACTCTGAGTGGACGATTCTTTCTTCCTGAAACATTCGAGGGATGAATTTTACCAAATGTACAAGATTTCAAACAGAAATTCATGGGTGGTAGTCAGGCAGAAAACGTTGTGGGAGGCTCTATGGAAACCTCCCACAACCGAGCGTTCATATTATTTAATGATTTTGTTTTCCATCCCCAGAGCAGGGTGATTATTTTCCTTTAAAATTCGCCTCACGCCTCTCTAAAAAGGACATTACACCCTCCGTTGCATCTTCGCTTCTCATGATTGGCATAAGATCCGGCATAAGCCGTGCAAAAGCAGCACGCTGTCCCTCAACATCCGTGATCCGGGCTGACTGGAGAGCCGCCATCACACCAAGAGGCGCCCGCTTGGATATATCCGTAGCAATCTCTATGGCGCGATCAAGCTCATTTCCCGGCTCGGTCAATTCCTGAACCAAACCCAGACGGAGCGCTTCAGCCCCTGAGATTTCATCACCGGTGAGGAGGTACTTCATGGCATTCCCCCAGCCTATTTCCTTGAAGAGCCTCACTGTGCCGCCGCCAACCGGGTAAATGCCGCGCTTAACCTCTAATAAGGCGATGCGTGTGTCGGTTGATGCCACGCGAATATCCTGTGCGAGCAGCAGCTCAAAACCAATTGTATAACATCGGCCTTTAATCGCCATGACTACCGGTTTTCTGCATCTTGCGTCTAAATTGATACCGAGAGGATGGATACAGCCATCTGGGACTTTCCACTTGCCGTCCGCGAAAGCTGATGCCCACTTGTCAAGTTCCAGACCCGAGGTAAAATGTTTGCCATGAGCGAAGAGAACACCGCAGCGCAGCTCCGGGTTTCTGTCCAACTCACCATAGGCATACGCGAGCTCGTCATACATCTCCAGATCAAAAGCATTTAATTTGTCGGGGCGGTTAAGCCCCATGAGGAATACACGACCGCGAGTTTCAATAGTAATTCTTGTGTAATCCATTTTATATACAACCTCCTTTTTAAATATTTATCTGCTGAAATGTATTAGTCATCATCAACGAAATGGTATCATTTTTTTATGGTTGCCTTTCAAGACTGAACGACTACAGTAGTTTATGCCACCTGAATTCGGTAAAGCCTCATCTGCCTCACTTGCTTCTCTCTCACATACAGCGCAACAGCGATGCAGATGTACGTCTTAAAATGGTTTTAGATAAATTGGATCAAAAACTAAGAGAGTGTTTATATAAACCTTTCCTGCCTTTTCATCAAGTCTCAAAGTACAATTCTGTTTCCTGCGTAGATGCATCATTTTTTTCATCTGATATTGAAAGATTCTTGCCAAAGAATGAATAGGGAAGAAAGAAGGGGAAACAGGGAAGGAAAAGGATAAAATCAAGGCAAATAGAAGGGAAATAACCTGAATCGGCCCTTATAAATGCTTTAATCTGATCAATCCATAATTGCCCTTGCCCCCAAACCGTCGGGGAAGCCTCGGAATGCGAGGGGAGAGCCTCCTCTGCTGGAAACTAGGGCCTGCGTGCAAGGAAAATTTGATTAAAAAGCTTTTCCAAATTATCAAATCAGCATCTTATAAGTCATATTATTAAAATCTCTTCAAGCAAGCAGAATAGCACTTTGAGACTTGATGAAAAGGCAGGAAAAGTTTATACAGGTGCTGAAATCCTCTCTTAGTTTTTGATCCAATTTATCTAAAACCATTTGAAGATGTACACTTTTGTTTTAAAGGAAAGTGTTTAATAAAGAAAGGAGCAAGAACACATGCAACATAATGAAATAAGAAACATTACCCTTGAAATTCTGCAGGAAGCAAAAGATGGAAGATTCATTTCAGCGTACCAAATATTTGAAAGAATAAAGGCAAAAGACCCGAAATTAGCGATGAAAATCGAAGCCACTTATTCTCCCGAAAAAGGAGAACCACCAACGATAGCAGGCTCGGATGAACATTTTACAATAGCCGTATTCATCGCAAATGCATTAACAGACTTCCAGAAAAGTCATGAAGAGATTAAACAAGAATGGCTTGAAGCCATGGATATTATGATAGGAGGAATTCAACCGAGCGGCCCAAAAATCACTATTTGGGCATGGAAATAGTTTTCTTGTGCACAAGAAGAGAATTAAGATGAGTAAAATCATTGAAGGAGAGTCTGATCTTGATAAGATGTTAACCTAGATGGGATGCAAATATAAAGCGCGCCGTTACTTTCTTTCGATACAAAATCCTCAGTTTATATGAATAAACATTACTGACACTTCGTAGGAGAAAGAGATAACTCTATCCTGTTTTATCTTCCCCCCTCCCTATGCTTATCAGAACTGAAAGCAATCAGGATATAAGCTCTGCCTGCATATATTTTACTCTGAGTGGAAGATTCTTTCTTCCTGTAATGTTGTTTTTGAAATTTTCCTTTTGAATGCGACATTTCAAACACAAGTCTTCACTTCGGGCTTGAAAGCCGGCTTTCTTTCCAAAGTCGGTTTTTCCCTTGACTACCTTTGATGTTAGGAGTATTTTTCAAACAATTATTCTATAGGCTTCAATAAGTTTTTAAATTTCCCATTAAACCAAAGTTTAATTTAAAGGAGGAAAGATTATGAAAAAGCTTTCGAAGAAAGCTATTTTTTTGATCATTGCAGTTTTCCCAATAGTTATCGCCTCAATGCTATCTTGCGCTTCTTATTTTATAAATAAATCTATTGAAGGCCAGCGCAGAGATGCCAACCTAACGATTAAATCTGTTGACATCCCTGATTTTAAAATTGTTTACGCAGAGGGCGGTACCGGTGATACCATTATTTTTGTTCACGGTTTTGGCGGAAGTAAAGATAGATGGTTAAAAATCGCGAAATACTTTACACCCAATTATCGAGTAATCATGCCAGATCTCCCCGGTTTCGGTGATAGCTCCAAACCCCAGGATGCGAAATATAACATCACGTCACAGGTGGAAAGATTAAATTTATTTGCCAAAGAATTAAAGCTGACAAAATTTCATTTGGTAGGAAATTCAATGGGTGGCGCTATCGCTAGTAGTTACGCAGCGACATACCCGCAAATGGTTAAAACGCTCGCATTATTCGATGCCGCCGGTGTAAAGACTCCAGTAAAAAGCGAATTAGGCTTGCTTTTGGCAAAAGGTATAAATCCTCTGACTATTAAAGATCCAGATGATTATGATAAAATTTTGAAACTTGCTTATTTTAACCCACCTCACATACCTTCTTTTGTGAAACGTTATTTAGCGAAACGAGAAATTGAGGCCGAGCCTCTCAACAAAAAAATATTCAGCGATTTTAGTACCGATGTATTAAGCACGGAAAATAAATTAAACAAAATTACGGCTCCCACATTAATTGTATGGGGAGATTCGGACAAGCTTATAGATATCTCCTCTGTTCCTATTTTTGAGAAAAATATAAAAAATTCTAAATCAGTGATAATTAAAGAATGTGGACATATGCCCCATATGGAAAAACCTGCAGAAACAGCTTCGATATATCAGGATTTTTTGAACGGAAAAAACTAGTGAATGACCCGGTCCGCCGGATTGGGTTATCTTAACAGATAAAGGGAAGATGGGTTGTTGATTGCAGCCCATTCCTTACTGCTTTATTTACTGATGCATATTTCTACCAATAATCGTTGACCTTCACAGTAACCGTCGTTGACGCTTTGTAGATACCGTTTTCCAGTCAAGCAAAATTTGACTTCAAGTTAGGGTTAAAGGGCTGTCCTGATCTCAGGATACCGAATATGATATG
>JBEKJA010000234.1:0-7431 GCA_050011475.1 Syntrophales bacterium | reverse complement strand
TGGGTCCCCCGCCAGATGGTCCTCGATATGGATCAGGATAAAATCAAGTTTCCGAAAGAATTCCTTAGTGAAGCCGGGCGACGCAACCTCTTGGGCTGCCGATACCCCAAACAATGGGGAGGGCGCGATATGGACTGGGTTTCGACCGGAATGGTTATGGAAGAGATCGGAACCCTCGGCTATGAATTCGCCTGCGTCTTCGGAGTCGGTGCGGAGCTTGTGTGCGACGCCATCGTCAAGCATGGAACGGATGCACAGAAAGAAAAATATGTCAAACCCCTTCTGAGGGGCGATCTCTTTGCCGCCGAGTGCCTCACCGAGCCCCGTGGCGGTTCGGATTTCTTCGGCGCTACAACAAAAGCGGAAGACTATGGAGACTACTTCTTCCTTAACGGCCAGAAACGATTCATCGTTGGGGGTGAAGGAGCCGACTATTTTCTCGTTTATGCCAAAACGAACTTCGATCCGGCGGCCAAGTCCCAGGATACCATCACAGCTTTTATCGTTGACCGGGGGCCGGGGGTGGAAACAAAGTATTTGTATGGACTCATGGGCTGCCGCGGCGGGGGAACTGCACGAATCATTTTCCATGACGCAAAGGTGCCCAAATCAAATATTCTTGGCAAATTGAATGGCGCCTATGCTGTTTTTAATACGATGATGATCCCTGAGCGTCTCGGTACAGCCATTATGACCATCGGCGCTGCCCGGCCCGCCCTGGAGATTGCCACCAAATATACGACCCGCCGAAAGGCATTCGGTCAGATCATCGCCCAGTTTGAGGGAGTAAGCTTCCAGGTGGCCGAGGCGGTGATGCTTCTTGATGCTGCCAGGTCCATTGCCTACACGACATGCAGGGCCGTGGATCTCGATGTGGAAATACACCGAATACGCCGGATGGTGTCGGAATCGAAAAAATTCATCACCGAAGCCTGTCAGAAAGTGGTCCACAATTCTATGCAGGTGGTGGGAGGGATCGGCTACACGAACGTTTTCCCGCTGGAGCGGATTTACCGGGATATTCGCCTGGCAACGATCTGGACCGGGACGAGCGAAGTCATGTCCATGATCACAGCCCATGAGTGGTACCGGGAGTTCCTCATGAAGCATGCCGCCCAGCAGCCGAGGGACTATGAAGCTGATGCCGAAGAGGCCTTCGCAGAGGAAGAGAAGATTTACGAATAAAGGAAAAATCCCTCTGGAGCCCCCTTTTTCTAAGAGGGATATAAATGGTTCCTCTTATTTTCCCCCTTCATAAAGGGGGATTTAAAAGAGCATGTTCCTTACATCAATAACACCATTTGAAGCATCGGGGTCAGGTGTTCGCAATGACCCCGATATTTGCGCCATGCAGCCATCTGATGGTGCATGGAAAAGCTTCATAGGCAAGGCGCGCGCATCCTGAGGACTGCGGCGTCCTGTCATACGCCGCAGTGATGAAGGGTAAAGTGCAGCATATGGAGTTTTAACAAACCATTATTTGATGCGGCGCTTCAGTTCGTTGATAAGCGCCGTGCAAAACTGGCTTGCATCAGCCACTATGGCCACATCGGCCATTTTCATCATCGTGGCATTCGGATTCTTGTTGACTGCAATGATAAATGTAGCGTTGTTGAATCCCGCTGTATGCTGGATGGCTCCACTGGCCCCGAATGAAAAAAGGATCTGGGGCTTGATAAGTTTCCCCGCCTGGCCGACCAGCGCTTCCTGGCCGATCCAGTCTTCATAGACAACAGGCCGCGTGGCCCCCACCTCGGCATCGAGAAGCCGGGCCAGTTCGAAAAGGCGAACAAACTTCTTCCTGCTTCCCATACCTCTTCCGCCGCAGATCACGATGGGGGCATCCTCAATGCTCCGGCCCCGCTGGGATGGCCGCTCGACACTCACCAGGCGCACTCTCGGCGCGGGAAGATCTTCCGGCAAAGGAACCCGGATAATCTCGCCTGTCCGCGCGTAATCATGGGGAATCTCCTGGAACACACCAGGGCGGACGGAGGCCATCTGCGGGAGATGATCCGGGGTTACAATATCGGCGAGGAGGTTCCCACCAAAAGAAGGGGCCGTCTGGACGAGAAGGCCTTCTTCATTAATCTCCAATCCCACACAGTCCGCCGTTAATCCGGTCTGAAGCTTTTTCGCAAGGCGCGGCGCCATTTCCCTTCCGAAAACCGTAGCACCGATCAGCAGAATTTCAGGGGCGTAATGTCGTACCATGCGGGCTAAAATGTTGGTATATGTCTCCACATTATAGTGCCTCAGGGATGGATGATCTGTCACATAGACTTTATCGGCACCATGGGCAATATATTCGCCGATCCATTCATCCACATTATGACCGATAACAACAGCGCACACGACCGCATCAATTTTCCGGGAAAGGTCCTGCGCCCGCGATATGAGCTGTAGGGTTACCCGATTCTGAAAATAATTCCGGTAATCCCCAAATACCCAGACGCTTTTGGTTACGCTCATACGCTCTATCTGCCTGCTTTCAGGTCTTTGGCGGCTGCTCCGCCGATGAAATCTTCAAAATTTGCGAAGAGCTCCTCTACAATCTTTCGCGGTGTTCCCATGAGGACTACATTCCGCTTTTTCGACGAAGCGGAATAAACCGTCAGAATCTTTGTAGGCGAGCCTTTGTGCCCTACCTTATTCTTATCCACATCCAGGAATTCAAAATCAACAACTTGAAGATCAGCAGAATCAAACGCAACAGTCAGGCCTCCTATGGGGATATATCGAGGCTTGAATGCATTTGTGGTAACAGTAATCAGACCGGGAAGGTCTATTTCAAGTGTTTCAATGAAATGATCGGAGAGCCGTTTCAGTCGGAGAGCGCCCCCCCACCACGCAAAGTGGCTTACATAAGCCACCATGGGAATGTCCAATTCTTCGGCAAGCTGTGGGCCGACCTGGGCTGTCTCGCTATCACTGGTTGATGTACCGCAGAGAATCAGATCAAAATCCTTGCAGATTCTCTCGATGACCCTTGCAAGGGTATAGGAGGTAGCCAGGGTATCGGCACCGGCAAAGGCAGGATCAGTGATAAGTACACCCCGGTCCGCTCCCATGGCTACAGATTCTATCAAGACTTCTTGAGCCATGGGTGGCCCCATGGTGAGAACAGTAATACGGCCTCCCCGCTCTTCGCGAATACGCAGTGCCGCTTCGAGGGCATAACGGCATGCCGGGTTCATCATACCCTCACCGAGGTCCCGCATCAGGGTCCCGGTTTTGGGATCCCAGGGAAGCTCCGATACCATGGGGACATGCTTCACACAGACGACGAATTCAAGACCCTCTTTATCCCCAAGCTGAGCTTCGGATTCTGATCTCCTGGCGCCCATGTCTTATTTCCTCCGGGCAAGGATGTCCCGGGCAATGACCATGCGCTGGACTTCGCTTGTTCCCTCATAGATCTCTGTAACCTTGGCATCCCTGAAATATCTTTCAACACTGTACTCCTTGCTGTAGCCATATCCGCCATGAACCTGAACAGCCAAAGACGTAACCCGTGAAGCCGTGGTGCTGCAATATAATTTTGCCATTGCCGCCTCGGCGCTGAAGGCCTGTCCGGCGTCTTTCAACGCACAGGCCCGAAACAGGAGCATCCTTGAAGCATCAATTTCCGTGGCCATATCGGCAATATAATTCCGGATGGTCTGGAAGGAAGCGATCGGTTTGCGGAACTGCTGCCGCTCTTTCGCGTACTTTACCGTTTCATCGAAGGCTGCTTGGGCGATCCCAAGGGCCTGCGCGGCAATTCCAAGACGTCCCGTATCAAGAGCCGTCAGAACGATCTTCAGGCCTTCGCCGATTTTGCCCAGCAGGTTATCTACCGGCACCCTGCAGTTCTCAAGAAACAGGGATGAGACCGGATTGGCACGCATACCGCAGAGATCTTCTATTTCCCCTACGGTGAAACCGGGAGTTTCCTTCTCAACAATAAAAACACCCGTACCTTGGCTTCCCTTCTGAATATCCATCACGGCAAAGATCAGGGCCGTACTGCAGATGCCTCCGTTGGTGACGAAGATTTTTGTTCCGTTCACAACATATTCATCGCCGTTCCGGATGGCAGTCGCCTCCACACCCCCGGCATCGGAGCCTGCATTAGCCTCTGTCAGGCAAAATGCACCAATCCGCTCTCCGGTTACCAGGGGGGGTAGGAACCGCTCTTTCTGCTCCTGCGTCCCGAATTTCACAATCGGATAAACCGCCACACTGTTATGTACTGTCACGCACAGGCCGACAGAAGCGCTTACCCGCGATATTTCCTCGATGGTAATGGCATAGCTGATTGAATCGATAGCCGCACCTCCAAACTCCACAGGTGCCTGAAGACCGAAATAGTTCAAGGAAGCCATTTTTTTTATGACATCCCAGGGGAAGCGCGCACGCAGATCCAATTCATGGGCTATCGGCGCAAGTTCAGTCTCCACAAAAGCCCTTACGGCCTTCCGAACGGAATTGTGTTTCATGCAAGGATTGTAATCCAAGGGATCTCTCCGGTATCAGCCATTAAGATAGATGCGTCAGTGTCAGGAGATACCGTAATCTTTATGGAAAATCAAGATATGAATCCTTTGGCAACCCACGATATGCCATCATTATCCAGTTTCTGGATGGTCACCATCTAATTCATGAACGTTGACATTGACATGCAAAGCGAGAAATGGCATATGCATTTCCGCCCGCTGTTCGTTTTGTATGATCGAAAGGAGACGACCATGACTAGAAAACCCATAGCTTTTGAAGATTTTCGCTTGCGGACTCATTACCTCTGGCACCGGCAGTGGCTGCTTCTTGCGGCTGGAGATTTCAAGAAAAAAGACTACAATGTAATGACTGTGGGCTGGGGGAGCTGCGGTACCATGTGGGACAAGCCATTTGTAATGGTTGTCGTCCGTCCTACGCGCTACACTTTTCAGTTCATGAATCAGTATGATTCCTTCACATTGTCAGCTTTCCCAAGGAAATATCGCAAAGCACTGGAGATTACAGGTTCCACATCGGGACGCGACATTGACAAGATAAATGCTGCGGAGCTCACTCCCATATCAGCCTCAAAAGTAACCGCTCCGGCCTTCTCGGAGGCTGAGCTGTCCCTTGAGTGTAAAAAAATCTATTGGAGATTATCATAGGATGTTTTTCGGTGAGATTCTTTCGATTAAGGGTAGTAACGCTTACACATCCAAGATGTAACGGCTGAATTTTACCTTTGTCATCCTGGAATCCTACCCTTTGTCATCCTGAACTTGATTCAGGATCTATATAAAAGTATAGACTCTGAAATAAATTCAGGGTGACCTATAAGGATGGCATTTGCGCTTCACCTTTGTCGAACTCACATTTCCTCCATATGTACTTAACCTGCCTTTTTATTGACCATAATACACGACTATAGTAAACGAAGTGTGCTATTGGAGACTTTCCTATGATCCGTGTAATGGAGAACGGGGATGATCAAATAACCCGCTCATTGCTGCAGTGGTACAATAAGCGAAAACGATCTCTCCCCTGGCGCGGCTCATCGGATCCATACCGGATCTGGGTCGCGGAGACTATGCTCCAGCAGACCCAGGTAAGGACCGTTATACCTTATTATCATCGGTTTTTGAATCTTTTCCCAACCGTGAGATCCCTTTCCATTGCATCCCTTGAGGATGTCCTTAAGGCCTGGGAAAATCTCGGCTATTACTCCCGGGCCCGAAATCTCCACAGGGCAGCTATTCAAATCGTGGCCCGCTTCGGCGGCAATCTGCCTGAGAACCGCCAGGACCTCCTTAGTTTGCCAGGAATCGGTGAATACACCGCGGGTGCTATTTTAAGCATGGCTTTCGGCAAGAAAGTTGCCGCTGTGGATGCAAATGTAAAACGGGTCACGTTGCGACTCTTCGCCATAGATAACTCAAAAAATGACAGCATGGTGAGGAGGCAGGTCCAAAGCCTTGTGGAAAGTATACTGTCGACCAAACATCCGGGAGAGTTTAACCAGGCCCTCATGGATCTCGGCTCCGCGGTTTGTATTCCGGGGAAACCTCGCTGCTTCTCCTGCCCTCTCTGCAATTCATGTGTCGCCAGGGCACAAGGAGTGCAGGATATTCTGCCACGCCGGTATAGTCGCCCCCTTGTACCCTACAGGGAATCTACGGCTGCCTTGATTCAAAGACGAAACGGTCAAATCCTCATGTTGCGTCGCCCTGAAAACGGCTTACTGGGATCTCTATGGAAATTACCCGGCGGATTTCGTCATGAAGGGGAATCACTCAAAACAACTCTTCACAGGACGATAAAGGAAGAAGTTGGTATAGAAGTGGCAGTCAGACAGGAAATCACATCCATTTTCCATGCTTACACGCACTTTCGTCTGAGATTGCATTCTTTTCTTTGCTCTTTGGAGGATGGTGTTCTAATAGACAAAGCGGTAATCTTTCGCTGGATCGATCCGAATGACATTTCGAAGATCCCCCTATCCAAGGCGGACCGCATGGTCCTGGAACGTTCCCTGAAAGCCATTAAGCAGTAAAGACGAGGGTAGTATATGAAACGAAGAAATATCCAAGTCATTCATGAAATGTCCCTTGCAGATCAGATATTGATCAAGGACAATGCCATCAAATCCTCCATTAACGCGATCGCTTTCGGTGATCTTAAAGGGAATATCATCTACGTCAATGATGCCTTCCTTCATCTCTGGGGCAGTGATGACCCCTCGGAAATCCTGGGTAAGCCGGCAGTGACTCTGGCTGAATCGCAGGATGAAGCTGAGAAAATCCTTCAGATAATTATAGAAAAGGGTAGATGGTTTGGAGAGATCATGGGCATCCGAAAGGACGGTTCACGGCTCATTCTCCAGTTGTCAGCCAACCTTGTCAAAAGCGATCGGGAAGAGCCGGTCGGGCTGATGTGCTCTTTTGTCGATGTAACACAGCATAAACATATGGAGGAAGAACTGCTGATCAAGAGTAATGCCATACAAACAGCTATGTATGGTATCGCTTTAGGCGACCTCAACGGGAATGTCACCTATGTCAACAATGCCGGTCTCCCTTTTTGGGGAACTGATGATCTATCGGAGATTATCGGAAAGCCAGCCGTTAGCTTTGCCAGGTCTGAAAAGGAAGGGCTTGAAATTCTTCAGAGCGTTTTGGAGAAGGGCTCCTGGTTTGGAGAGGTCACTGGTCTCCGCAAAGATGGTACACCCATTCCGGTTGAATTGTCCGCAAGCATCTTCCGCAATGATCAGGGGGTACCTATTGGACTGATGAGCTCCTATGTGGACATTACGGAACGCAAACGCGCAGAGCAGGAACTGAGGATCAAGAGCGATGCGATCCAGACCGCTATCAACGGCATCGGCTTTACCGACCTGTCCGGTAATATCACTTCCATAAATGACGCAGGCCTCCACATCTGGGGAGCTGACGA
>JBEKJA010000233.1:0-5599 GCA_050011475.1 Syntrophales bacterium | reverse complement strand
TATATTCAGAAGTCTGCACGGTGTAGAAATCTACTATGCCATCGTTTAGAACCGAAAAATCAGAGAAAGTATATGACCATGGGGTAGGACCATTAGAGTAGGGGTCTGGTGAATAATCGTGAGTATCTGCGATCTGCAATGTATCAGCAAATAAAAGATTATTTGCAGTTGTAGATGCAAATTCATTCCCCCATTGTCCAGATATTGTGGCTGCCGTAATAACTTGACCTGTTAGATTATAGTTAAAAGTTCCTACCAAGTACTGATCATAATAAGTACCGGTGTCATGATATGGAGAACTGTATTCAGGCAATGTCAATGTTATCGTATCAGCGAAAGCGATACCCGTAAACATGAATACACAAAGGCAAGTCATCAAAAGATAATTTTTTTTCATATTCTTGTTTCCTCCTCTTTTAAATTTTAATCTCTTAGGATTTCGACTTACATATTAACTATTTGATATTCTCTTCTGGTGTCAGATGTGTAACATTATTTGTCAAACAAATCGGTTTAAATGGGCGACAAGTTATTTATCTCTTTGCTATTATTCATAATATGTTGGAATGTTCTTGTTGTAAAATTATTTTACAATCTACATGTCTCCAGTGATTTGCCCCCGATACTTGTACCACATGTTAAGTTAGAGTTCTGCTATTTTGATGGTCTCATGCACTTCCGCCAATTTCTTTGCAAATTTTAGCGTTTTTGCTATAAGGTTCATTTAACCAGTCTTTAACCTAGTTTAACCTAAGTTGATCTACGCTATAAATTAACTTGAATTACGACTAAAGTGGTAGTATTTAAAGTTTAAAGGAGACTACAATGCCTGAGAAAGAAATCATCACTGTGGCCATGATCGACCATGATAAGGGTTTTTTCAAGAATAGTTTAGATTTGCTACGACAGGCAAAGGACATTGAAGTTTGCGTAGCTGCTCTGCGGCCGGATATTGGCAAACAAGCCCCTGTTTCCCAAGAGGTTTCCAATGACATTTGCAAATGCAAGCCTAACGTTTTTATGACCAGTCATATGCTTATAAGGGAAGCATTAGCAAAGGATTTTAATACCATGATGAACCTCCGTGCCATTCTTCCTCATACCCGGATCATGATCACCTTTGATCAATATGACGAGGAAACGGCTCTGATTGCAATTCGGGAAGGGATTCGAGGATTTTATCTGAGAAGCTCTGAACCTTCACAGATCGTATCCTGTGTAAGAGCCCTTGCAAGTGGTGAAGTCTGGATGGAAGCTCCTCTTATCGGACGTGTTATTAAAGAGTTCTCAAGGCTATACAAACACATTGAAAATCTTAGACCTCCGACCAAGAAGCATGAGGCTAAGTTATCACTGCTAAGCCATCGTGAAATGGAGATCCTTGAACTTGTCTCAAAGAGTTACACCAATGCAGATATAGGTAAAAAGCTTTTTATCAGTGAAAAAACTGTTAAGACCCATATCAAGAATATCTTCGAGAAGCTTGGAGTAAGGAACAGAGTAGAGGCAACGCTTGTTATTGTAAGAAGTGGATTGGTCCATTCAGACTAAAAATTTCTCTGCACTTTTGCCAATTTCATCGCAAGTTTTGGCGTTTTTGCTATAAAGTTTCTTTAACGAGTCTTTAACCTCCTTTAACCTATGCCTAAGTTCGTAAAAATAAAGAAGGCAGGGTCATGATGATCCTGCCTTCTTCTGGTTAATGCTTTATAACTATTTTTTGAATCTCCTCCTTACCCCGATAAGGCCAAAGAAACCAGAGCCGAGAAGAAATATTGTTGGAGGTATCGGAACGGGAGTTACTATAAACTCTCCCCAGTAAGGAACAGGACACTGTGACCAGATGCCACTCTCCGTGCCACTGATGACTCCGTATACATTTGGGCCAAGTTGATGTAATAGACGATAGACATCTCTATCTGTGTGAAAAGCTAAACCCCTAAAAGCACCATTCTGTAAGGCTTCATCATTCAGAGAGTATCCAAAAAGACTTGACATAGAGTTAGTTGGATTTGGCCCCACGGCTACACCATAGCCCCAATCGGACCACTCTGGAGGAGATGAATACACCAAATAACCTCCCAAACTCTGTAAGTTCCATCCCTGAGTTGATATTGCAAAGAGAGCAGCCAACCTTGACATTTCAAGCTGATCATTGATGTCAGTGACATTCAGTGTAGTACTGACAGTGGCAAATTGTGCAGGGTAATTACTCTCAAGAGTAATATTTATTAAATAAATCAGCTGAAGCAGATGAAGCGATAAGAAAATAAAGAGTTAAGCCTATAAAAATATTCACTTTTTTCATATTAAATCCTCCTATTTGTTTTTTAGAAAGAAACAAACTATATGCATCGGCGTTCTGCTTTCAGGATAGAGGGTTCCCCATCGAAATGTCTGTAAAAAAACTTGCCGCTGGAACAATTATTGTTATACAAAAATATAGCATAAAACATGCCAATCGTATAACATATCGTTTTTATTGTATTAATGGTGAAAAGCGTTTTTTAGATCATGATATTTTGTAAACTACCCGGACATTTTCCCGACAATTAGGAGGCGAATTTCCCACCAACTAATCGTAATGATTAGCGATTCTATTGAGGATGGTAATTGTAAACTTTTTCGGACAATTTGAAAATTTATCAAAGGATCTTGTTTGACAATGAAAAATTATCTACAAAAACGAATACTAAATTATTCCCTAATGAATACCTGTTTAAAACAGGCATCGTAAAACTACTGGTTATCTTAATGAAATATTTGATGAATCTGCTTTTTGGCCTCTCACTTTCAACAGATAATCGTCACTTTTTTACGAGATGTGGATGAAGGATTAGTAGGATCAATAGGTTGGCGGATAATCGCACATGGCTTACATTCTTCCCTCCAGTAACCGCCTTTTCTCCTCCAGTTGGACACTAGCATATCTTTTTACACTTTCTCTCCTAGCATGGTCAGTAAGCATTTGTACTTGATCCAACGAATAATGCTTTTCATTAATATACTGGGAACTTCCGCCAATTTCTTCATCTTTTTTGGTGTTTTTCTATGATATTTGTTTAGCCAGTCTTTAACCTACGTTAACTTAGGCAAGTATAGTAATTAAGTTCAACTTGATATTATTTGAGCTATGTGCAAAACACAAAAAATAACTATTTTTTCCCAACATTTATGTAAAAATTGCAATAGAGATGAACGCATCCGCACAGAGTCAAAAGAAAAGAGGTAGTGGGACCGGAAAGACAATGGTTCTTTGTCTCCGTTGCGGAAGATCTTTTGAGGTTTACATCTGCCATTTACACCGTGGGAACGGAAAGTTTTGTAGTGTTAAATGCAAAAACGAGCATAGAACAGCCATTGGAAATGAAACAAGAACGTGCCTCATGTGCGGGAATAACTTTACCGTTATTAAGTGTAGCTTCCAGAAGTTTTGTTCATCAACATGCATGGGCATCGCCTCAAGAACAAGAATAGAATCAAAATGCCTAAACTGTGGAGCAAATTTTACCACCACTCCTGGTAGAGTTAAAGATGGCAGGGGGAAGTGTTGCTCTAGGGAATGTTGGGATGCCTATAAACAACAACCACATCCAACGCTCCATTGCAAAGAGTGTGGCAATGAGTTTCAAGTCTATCCATCACAAGGCAGCCAGCAGTTTTGTTCAAATGAATGCAAACGAGTGTGGGGTCATAGTCACTCCACTTATGTAGCTACCAAAAAGTGTGCCTATTGCGGGCAGGAATTTAACCCAACCCCCAAAAGACGCAAAAACAGGTTCTGCTCAACTAAATGCGGAAGGGCATGGCAAAAAGAAGCATATGTGGGACGCTTTGTTGGTGAATTGAGTCCTGTTTACTCGCGTGTGACTGCCACATGCCCAAATTGTGGGACCGATTTCACGGTAAAAAAGTCCCAAGATAAGCGGTGTAAAGACAACTGCTGTTCCAAAAAGTGTGCAAAGGAATGGGCTTCCAAGAGCGGCAAATTTGCACTTGAGAAGAATCCAAGCTGGCTAGGCGGAATATCCTTTGAACCATATCCGATCACCTGGAATTTTAGGCTGCGTGAAGCAATACGAAACAGGGACGGGAGAGTGTGTCAATTATGCGGAAAGTCGGAAGATAATAATAGAAAACACCTTGAAGTTCATCATATCGATTATAACAAACAGCATAGCACGCCTGATAATCTTGTTGCTCTATGCCATCAATGCCATACCAGGACACAGTCAAACCGTGAGCAATGGATAGAGTTATTTCTTAATAAATATTATAGAGATACTTTGGAATAGATCCTTTAGCCGGTTGTAAAATCTTGAATTCAAAATTCTAATGAAATATTGATTATGCAATCTGCAAGACCATTAAACTTGAGCAAGATATTTAAAATGAAAAAGCCTAAATTGTATAAAGACGACAGACGGTTGTTCCTCGAAGTATTGCTCGATTTAGCATCCAAATCGAGCACATTTAACCCTGTTGTCTACCGAAGAGAGATGATGGCCCAACTCGGTGTCTCAGAGGATGATTTCAACATAATGCAGAAACGTTTAGGCGACCGATACTGCACATTCGTTGACTCTCATAATGACGACAATCGGTATGCCATTCAGTACAGCGAATGCCTTGCCCTCCACGAACAATATCTGCAAGAAGAGATTCGGGAAAAAAGGCACAGAGAGATGGTCAGGCTAACAGTACTTTCTGCAATTTTGACAGCTCTGCTGACTACCGCTTTGATGCTTTGGTTCAAATAGAAACGAAAACATCATCCGAACTATAAATATTTTCTATTGTCTTCCCTCCAACAGTCTCCTTTTCTCATCAAACTGAACCTTGGCATACCTTATCACACTTTATCCTTTAATTTTGGCCATTGGTTGTACCCAATAGATGGATCATTTGATCTGTATGTTATAATATATTCAACTTCCTTCATATTGACTTCTCTATCAGAAGCTGTTTCGGACTCCCATAATATTTCTTTTATGATGGTGAAGTTTCTCTGCTGTTCTCTTGTAAAATCTTTCTCAATAAGCTTGCTGTCAGCACTACCAATGTAGGTAAGGGTATTAGTAAAATCCTTGCCAATATATATTTTTCCATTTGGGTATGTAATCTTATAGATGACTTTCATAAAGTATTTTTTGTTTCTCCTTTGGAAAATAAAAACCCCACTTCATTATTTCAACAAAGTGGGGTTACTTTAGCTGCAGATCATTCATTACAACACTCCCTCCAGTGATAGATCTAATTATTATTTTATCTTACCTGAAGTTTTATCTGGTTTGGCACTAAGTGATAATTTATCATTACCAGTGCATACAACTCTTTTGCAATTTTGACAGACTCCTACCCATTCTTTGCTATGCCTTTTAATTTCAACCTGTAGTTGGCAATAAGGGCAGAAAAATATGCTCTTTATCTTAAGTTGTCCATTCAATGAAGTATACCTGCTAGAGTGTTAGACTATTGAGAGCCGGTCTGGGAAAACTGGACAGTGACATAAGTGGCAAAGCTGCTCTATAATGACACAGAAAGGAGCAGTAACTATGGCAAAACGTACGAGAAGGAATCACGGGGCTGCATTCAAAGC
>JBEKJA010000232.1:0-5181 GCA_050011475.1 Syntrophales bacterium | reverse complement strand
TATCCAATGATGATTAGGTGTATATATACACCTAATCATCATTGGATAGTAGTTGCTTTATTAAACTTTGTTAATAAATAAATATAATCAAGTATTTACATAAGAATTCTTTTCATACAAATAGAATTAAGTAAAAGCTATTTTCAAGAGCAATATACATGCAGAAAAATGAGGTTGTTTTTTGTTGAAAATTCTATATAGTTTTTTCAACAAAATATCGGTTTTTGTAATTATGCAAAGTATTGATGATAAATTACTTTCTATGATTTATGGACGTGGGAGGGGTCTAGTCTTCACACCGAAACTTTTTTCAAGTCTAGGGGATCCACGTACAATAGGTATGGCACTAACTCGGCTTCACCGGAAAGGGACAATTCGTCGGTTGGCGCGTGGTCTATACGATTATCCCCGTAAACATTCACAACTAGGTCTATTATCTCCTTCAATAGACGCTATAGCTCGTGCTTTGGAGGGTAGAAATGCTATCAATTTGCAACCTTCTGGTGCATATGCAGCGAATCTCCTTGGATTATCAGACCAAGTTCCCATGAAGATTGTATTTCTGACGAATGGCCCTTACAAGCGAGTAAAGTTAGGGGAAAGAGAAATCATTCTTAAGCACACTAGCACACAAAACACAGCTACTGCGGGTAGAACTAGTGGCTTAGTCATACAGGCCTTACGATATATTGGCAAGCAGCATATAGACGAGTCTGTTGTTCGTGTACTCAAGAGAAACCTAAGTAAAGATGACAAGAAACAAATGCTTAAAGACCTTAATTATGCCCCGGCCTGGATCGGAGTGATTATAAGGCAAATAGCTGAATCAGATGGTTATTAAGCGATGGATAGTTTTATCAAAATAAAAAGTGATGATCAACGTGCGTACTTTGAGCAGGCTGAGGATAGATTAAGATTACCAGCTGCCAGCATCGAGAAAGATTTTTGGGTTTGTTGGACTTTGAATAAGCTATTTGAATTACCCATTTGGGGCGTTAACTTGACTTTCAAAGGTGGTACATCGCTCTCAAAGGCTTGGGGCCTAATTAAACGATTCTCAGAAGACATTGATATAGTTGTTAGTCGAGATTTCCTCGGTTTTGGAGAAGAAGATAGTCCAGCGAAAGCAACTAGTAAAAAAAAGCGCAGGATGCGTCTGGGGAGTCTTAAAGAAGCTTGCTGCGAACGAATTCAAAACGAATTAAGACCAGCAATTGAAGAAAATTTTAGGGATATATTACCAGAAAAAGCAAGATGGTCACTGGAAATCGCCTCGACTGAGGATGATCCCGATGGACAAACACTAATATTTAAATACCCAGGAATACTAAAAAGGAATTTTAAATATCTTCTCCCGCAAGTAAAAATTGAGTTTGGCGCTCGCTCTGATACATGGCCGACAGAATCTCCAGTCATACAACCGTATCTTGCAAAAGCGTTCCCCAATGTTTTGACAAAAGATAATTTTATAGTAAAGGCAATAGCACCAGAGAGGACATTCTGGGAGAAAGCCATGCTATTGCATGAAGAAACTTTTCGGCCAGTCACTAAAGTGCGAAAAGCACGTCTTGCTAGACATTATTATGATCTTTGGTGTCTTATTGAAAATGGCGTAGCTGAAAGAGCTATAAATGCTGAGTTGTTTAATAGCGTAGCAGAACATCGTGCGATTTTTTTCAATCAAAATTGGGTCAATTATAATAGCCTTCGACCAGGATCATTGAGGATTGTACCACTAGATAATCAACTTACTGATTGGAAAAGGGACTATAAATCTATGCAGATTGAGATGTTCTTTGGAGAAGTACCGGATTTTGAGGAAGTATTGAGGGTTGTTAAAGATTTTCAAGATAATTTTAACAGAATATCTATCGAAAAATAATGACAGACCGAATCGTATTGGGGCACCCATATGAAGGGGCATTTTACTGGCTCATGTCTGCTGAGATGTGGAGAAAATCCCCCTTGAAGTCACCCTATAGGGGTACTCATCAATACTACAGGACGCTTTATGGAAGTCGGGCACACGAGCTAGTGGATAAGACATGTAGCCTGTGCATACTGTACGATGAAATACTGCTTGCACCTGCAGACTGTTACATGCCCGACTATGAGAAATGGTTACAGGATCAGCGATATCACAACAAGGATATGAGCGTCATCACAGATTGGGGCTGGAATAAAAACCACCAGGAATTGTCGAGCACAGCAAAAGAAATCATCGTTGATAGTAAAGTAAATGAAATTTTAAAACGTATTCCAGTTGGAGCGCGAGAACAGATCCTAAGAAGCACTTTGCTTCAACTCTCTGTCGCAGATTTACATGGTGCACACCTTCTGGGCAACCGAACATATCTAAGGCTATGTGATCGTGTTCGTACACTTCTCGGGGTACCGCAGCCCATAGAAACAGACGACATTAGTAAGTTAGATAAAGGACTTCGAACAGTATTCCAAATTGCGAGTTTACGATTCTCTCTGGGATCGGTGCGCGAATTTATGAGCCTTAGGAAGAATGCCACTCTTAGACAATATGGGCTGTCGTTTAGAGAGAAGTTGTTGGCTTCTCCTGACGATAAGTCAGCTAAACTAAAACTATTTAGATCAATGGCAGATGCCATCAACACTTCAGAAATAGCTACTCAAATAAATGGTGGTTTGAACATTTCTGCCACGATCACTGGAGTAGCCTCACTGATTCCTTTCATGGGAACTGCGACCGGTTTGGTTGGGTTAGGTGTCGATGCTAGCGGCAAAGCAGCGGTGAAAGTTAAGGAAAAAAATAGTTGGTGGCTTCTAGCACCAGAGATCAGCAAAACTTTGACACGATCAAGGATAGAGCAGACCCTGAGAGCTCTTGAAAAAGGTGAAATCGATCCAACCAATTTATTCACCTAGATATCTCGAGTGCAAATCAAACACAGAAAATGGTGTTCGTGTGAAAGCAAGAATGGACTTATTGATAGCTCGTTGGATCCATCACCCGATGGTCTGAGAAACAATTTAAATTTCTCATGCTATACCAAAATTAGGAGATAATTGACCAGATTAAGAAAATCATCGAGCTTCTGTAAAAATTGCAGGCAAAACTCAAGAAGTAAGTGATTAATATGGTTATTGATGAAGATGTATAAGGAGGAGCCTGGAAGTATGTCTGTAAAAAACGGCAAGTTAAAAAATATTTCAGCTAACAGTAATTACCCCTATCCAGATGATTATGACCCCCTGAATCCAGAAAACTATCTGGATTTGCCAGACCCCGAAGATGTGATGAAAGAAACTGAGCTGAGAAAACTCATAGAACAACAAACAAAGGAAAAGGAGCTTGACGATATAGGTATATGCTATCACGAACACAAAGATATGAGTGGTTTCGATTTAGATACGATAGATGGAAAAATTGTTGCTCAGATGATTGGCGACCTCATGGATGACGAAATGGAAATCGATAGAGATAATCCTCTGATCCAGAAAATATTTTTTGCGGTTTGTAAAAAGGCTAAGCTGACAGAAAAACAAATATCTTCATTGTACTGGCATGAGTTTTATAGAATGCCGGTGCTGTGGAGATCAAGAAAAAAGGGAGATAACGAACGGCTAAAAGATGAAGAACTCATGGCAACATGGAGTAAAACACTAGGCACAAAAATAGAAAAACCGGTTGACGAATCGACTATCAGGGAACATATCTCTGCGGGAAGAAAAAAAATTTTAAAATATATTGAAAATTTTCGTCTAAAACACCCATTAAACACCCCCGAATCAGACTAATAGTGAAATGAAGTGATTTACCCCACCAAGATCAGTATTTGCTCTTGGTGGGTAAATTACGGGAGAGTCCTGCTTATTGACGAAAGAGGTTATCAATAAGCATGTAGCCCGTAAGTCCTCTAAATTTAATAGTAAATGGGTGGCAATAATGAAAGAATATCAGAAGAGTGAAATCGACGGATGGAACAGGGCTATATATCAGGAACTTCTCAACCAATGGGTCTGGGAGTGGTTTTTGACCGCTCGTTTGGTTCCTCGCGTGCCCCGTGAAGACCCCGCTATATTTCTGAAAGAGTTTAGAACAAAGCTTTTACGGCAAGAAGGGGGACAAGTAGGAAGTATGGGAATTTTTGTCAATGGCGAAGATGGCCCGCATATACATGTCCTAATGATTGGAAGGTTTCCAGGAGGCAGGACGCTGAGAGATATTGATGCAAAACTTTGGTCAAGGAAAATGAGCGAAATTACGAGGAATAGCTGTAAAATCTATCAGGTGGATGAAGAAAATAACCGCGTAAATTACGTAGTCAAATGGAAGAACACCCCAGAGGGCCATCATGAGTTACTGACACCCTGGGGAAGGATTCTTGAAAAAACAAAGATATGGCAGTCTTCTGGGCCAATATCGGTAAAAAGGGAGGTTCATAATGAAAACTAGGGATGAAGTACTAAAAAGTCGTGAGTGTATGGAAGATAGCCATGTCACCCAAAAAGTAACTATTTGAGTAAAAATTGAAACAAAAAAAGAGGAGGTTTTGCAATGTTAGATAACAATATAATAGCAGAAAATCAAAAAACTGAATCAAAGCGTGTGACGAAGAAATATCCCAGTGTCAAAGCATGGGCAGAAATTCAGGCTAGATATGAAAGTGGCGAGAATGTCACTGAGCTTGCCAAAGAATATGGTATTACGCACCCAGCAATTTCCAACAAAGCAAAAAGAAAAGGATGGGGAAAGCATGGTTCGCTGAGAACTGAGGCTATAGATGGAGCCAGGACTAAAGTCAAAGAAGAGCTCCAATTATCTTATGAAGAGATTGCTAAACAGGTTAATGAGAAGTATCTATCGATGTTTCAAAACATACAAGAAGCTGCCATGATGATTTTAGACAATCTTTGGCAACGCTTAAAAGCACTTGATGAGCAAAATGAATATATGAAGGCAGAGGCAATTAAAAGGGGCGACCCGCATCCACCAATACCTTTGGATACAGGTAATGATGTGTATGTATATGCTCAATTAATGAATATAATTTGTAAGTGTGTCAATGAGGAACGCAAATTGCTTGGAAAGAGGTGGTCTAGGTTCTTTAGACAACCTGCAGTAGGTTATAAGTGGATAGCTGCCCTGGTTCATACCGCTTCCTTAAACTTCGGTATGGTGTTCCAGTAAACCTCATTGGGAGTCAT
>JBEKJA010000231.1:0-5222 GCA_050011475.1 Syntrophales bacterium | reverse complement strand
GCTTACCAAAAGGCGCTTGAACTTACCAAAAACCGGTATGCGGCCGGTGTAGCAGCCAAAGCCGATGTTGCTCTGGCTCAGACACAGCTCGAGTCCACTCAGGCACAGGCAATTGACATCGGAATACTGCGTGCGCAACTTGAGCACGCAATCGCGATGCTGATTGGAAAAGCCCCGTCTGACTTTTCCATATCGTTGGCGCCGATCTACCCAATACTACCGAAAATTCCCATCGGCATTCCCTCCGATATTCTCGAACGCCGCCCGGACATCGCCTCTGTAGAGCGACAGATGGCCGCTGCGAATGCTCAGATCGGGGTGGCGAAAGCCGCCTACTATCCATCGTTGACACTATCCGCCTCCACCAGTTATCAAAGTACAAGTGTATCTGATCTGCTTACCACGCCCAACTTCTTTTGGTCTTTAGGCCCTGCAGCACTTGCCCAGACGCTATTTAATGGCGGTGCCCGTAAAGCCCAGACGGAACAGGCCATTGCATCCTATGACGCTGCCGTGGCTGCCTATAAACAAACCGTACTGGCGAGTTTCCAGCAGGTGGAAGACAATCTTGCAGCACTGCGTATCCTCGATGAGGAAATGCTAGTTCAAGATAAGGCAGTGAATTCGGCGCGAGAATCGGTAGCCCTGACCACCAATCAGTACAAGGCCGGAATCGTCAGTTACCTCAACGTCATTACCACTCAATCCATTGCGCTTACAAACGAAAGAACAGCGCTGGGTATTCGCGGTCAGCAGTTGAATGCCGCTGTTTCTCTCATCAAAGCGCTCGGGGGTGGGTGGAACGCATCGGAGTTGCCCGGGATAGATCAGAGTGCCGGAGCCTTCCCAATCAACTGATCATGGTTTGGGAAGGCATTATCAACTGTCAAACAAAGATCATATATATCCTTTGTTTTTTTTGCAGTGGATTCCCAAGAATTTTTGGATGCGGTCCAACAGGCCTCTGTTGCCATACTGGCCTTGACGTCATCCCTACTCAGAAAAAATATTGCGTGAGCAATTTCGTCGGGATTTGTTTCATTGCTTACAACGAACCCATCCTTCCCATGTCGGATAATATCCTTTGCACCAACATGTTTGCTGATGATGACAGGTAATGAAGCGGTCATTGCTTCCAGTACAGTAAGGCCGAAAGTGTCGTACCTTGAAAGCATGGCGAAAATGTCCGAAGCGAGGTACATTTTTGCAATTTCACCATTCTGTATTACGCCTGTGTAAATTACAGCGTCTCCAATCCCTAATTGTGCAGCGAGATGGATATATTTTCGATCAGAGCTTTTCCCTACAATCAACAGTTTGAATCTTTTCTCCGGATATTTTGACTTGAATCTCGCTAACCCCGCCATTAGATAGTCGAGCCCCTTGATGTCGTAATTCATGGAAACAAAGATAATTGTTATATCTTTTGGATCAATGTTGAACTTTTGCCTCACTTCTTTATAACAGAGTAGCCTGTTATACTTCTGGAACTTCTTAATATCCACGCCGGGGTGTATAACGGGGACTCTTCCAGGATCAACATCATGGTATGCCTCAAGAAACTTTTCCTTTACCAGGGTGGATACTGCGATAAACTTTTTTCCATTCTTCACCAATTTGCTTTCAACCCATTCCGTAGTGTAATCAAAAAGGCTCCTGTTCTTTTTTCTTACCTCATGTACCCAAGCTCTATGAGGTATGCCATGCATGGTGAATACATCGGCGTTGAAAATCCGGTCGTGGGTATGGATCAAATCGAAGGAATTCATCCGGGATATTTGAAGACCCGCAAAATAAGCGAAGCTCGGTGTTGTCAGATATTTCTGGAAGGTGATAATCGGAATCTTGTGAAAAGTGATGTTTTCATCATGATTACTCCACTTATTGGCAAATACGTGAACGTCATAACGGTCATCTTTGGCAATGTGGCTTGTCAATTCCGCAGTATGCCCTTCCGCGCCGCCAACGAGGCCATATTTGGGAATGACAACAGCTATTTTCTTGCAAGATTCAATGGCTTTCAATGTCACGTTCTTATCGCTAGGCAGGAAACCAAAGATTTTCCCCTGTTTATCAATTCGTCTCTGATTCCTCTATTTCACCGTATAACCACGTGCTTCGAGGCAGGCACTCATTGCACGCTGGTAGTCTTTTCGCTTCTGGCTGCCCTGTGCCTGAGTCAAAGCGGGAGGCGGCTGTGTTGGATCATAATGGGTCTGATTTGCGGCCCACCGGTGACATTCATAGCGGTCATTCTCCTTCTGTTGTTCAGTCTGCCCCTGGCGGGGATAAATGAATAATTCTTCCGCTGATGACGGTGCATTTGATAACGGTTCATTGCCTATATCCCTTGGCGGATCTACAACTTCATATCCTCCCGGGGCCTGGGCGTAATAAACATCGTTTGCGTAATAATAAGGGGTACCGCTTACCCAGATCGTCTCATAAAAGGGAGGCAAAAAAGGGATAAACAGTCCGAACGGAGGGGCGATAACAAGAAAACGTCCTCCATATGGACGGTACCAAACTCCTGCAGCAAAATAATATCGCGAACCATGATAGAAGACTCCCCGGTAACCTCCAGGCAATCCGCGGACATAGCTTCCACGAGATGGGTAATAACGATTATGTCCATGACGGCCATCGAAATGTTCCCCCTGGTGGCCTCTCTCTGCCGCTTGTACTGTCTGTATCTGTCCTAAAACTATCATCCCTGGCAATATTGTCAGTGTTAATGCCGCGATAAACAATCTTCTCATATGATCAGCGTGTATCATGGCTGGCGGTCTCCTCTCTTCCAAGATACGGTAGTGATTACGTTCATTGTACGCCGTATCCGCGCCCTTCCAGGCAGGCAGACATGGCACGCCTGAATGCACTCGCTTTTCCTTCGACATCCCTGTCATAGCGTGCCTCTTCCTGCGAGTTTAAAGATTCCTCCATCTGCCTTGCCGATTCCTGCTTTGCCGATGCAGATGCCGTACCCACCAAAACTCCGGTGCCAGCCCCGATCGCAGCTCCTCCCAGTGCGTGCCTGGGGCCGGCAGCAATAGCGCCGATCGCTGCACCGATTACTGTTGATGCAGCCACCTCTTGTCCTGGTGCAGGTGCTGGTATTACTGCCATGCGCTGTTTGGGTGGAAGAGATGATGCATTGGGATCAAAGCCAGTCTGCTTCACGGCCCCTTGGTAGCATTGATATCGGTCACGATCCATCCGCTCAGGTGTCTGATTTTGCTTGGGATAAAAATAGACTTGGGCAAGAGTCGCTGCGGAGTCCGTTTTATTCTCCGGCATCGGTTGGGATACCACATGGTATGGCCTTGCAGAATAACATGAATCAATTCCAATAATTATTATCACCATTAAGAAAAGCTTAATGAATACTATCGGTAAATGTGATCTCATGGCGTTATCTTTTTATAATATTTGCATAGATATTAAAATAAAGCAAGAAATGTGCCCGGAATTAGTAAATGATTTAAACGTGTAATTTTATATAATTAGCACAATATTTATTATTATCGGTATATTTACTGCTACAGGAATGGATAGAATATATCCAGTTTTTGGGATCCAGTTGTATAAAAAATATTCAAGGATTTGGTTTTTGCTTAGATTAAAAATTTATTCACTTTGCATAATGAGTTGTGGAGTCTGTTCATTATTGTATATTTTACGTGCCACCTGTTCCACTTCGGGTTTTATCGACTGATACATATCTCCAATACCTAATTTTGTGTTATCCTTTTTCGCCCTGCTTTGTATTTCTTTTAGTAAGAAATAGGTAAACAGTCCATGACCTTTTTCCTCGTATGTTGAACTGATCTGATTCCCTGAAGCCGCAGTGATGATTTTCATATTTTCGGCCGGAACAGCTAAACTCTGCAAACTCATGAGGAGAGGTCGGGCACCTTTAGCCAGGACCGATCTTCCGCCAGCCCCGGAAAAACAGGAATCGAGAGCGACGATAATTTCTTTTGCGGGAAGTTGTTCAAGGGCATCGTACATCCTCTTTAAAGGATATCCCGTCTGATCAATAAAGGAGGGGTCTCCATCATAGGGGACAAGGTAAGCATCGCCAGTCTTAGGAATGGGAGCACCGTGACCGGAATAGTAAATAAAAACAGTACTATCTTTGTCCTACAAGTCCTTCCTATAGCCTTGTATTGGTAAGTAAGGAGTTCTACTTGAAAGACAGTAGCCGCTTCAGTTGAATATGACAATTCACAGGAACCTCTCTTCCCGAAGTGGGCCATTTCTTATAAAGAAAAATTAGCCATATTTATTTGCAAGCCCTTCTTTCATTTTCCTCAGCAATTTTTTAAATTCAGCAACATCTCCATTGATCTCAGTGGATTGTTTTTGAATATGTAGAAGTTACCGATGTTTTGTTTATAAATATTCTCAATTATTTCAATGTATTTGGATCCAAAAAATCCATATAAACAACATATGCTAAATAGAGTATCCGGGTTTTTAATATTGGAGAATTTCAAGGGATCTAAATTGATCGATCGCAATAAAGCCTGATTTATGCTCGAAAGCAAAGTTTTGTGAATTAAAACTACAGCATTTTTACCAATGTATAATAGGTGCCATTCGTCTCCAACATTACTGAGAATACCAAGAATTGTGCCTGTGTATTTAAGGCTGATCAGAGTTACACGGACAGGATATTTAATATTAAATCGCTGGATGTTGTCTCTTGTGGGATTACTCATGATCTCAGTATTATTGTAAACTATTGAATTATTATCGTTGTGTTGCTGAGAATCTTTGAAATACGGCTCTAATATGTTAATAAAACATAAGAAATAAGTATCTATGGACAGTAAATATGGATGCTGTGGAAGACTATCGTATCTGAATATCAGTTATCATTTTGACTTGTTACACAAAATAATATATAAAATACAGAAATAAACAAAAATTATTACTGATGCCAAAAGGGCATGAAATAAACGTTGAGCAAGCAACCACATTACCAATAAGGAAACTTCAAAGATGCGGATCTCATATCGTCTTGTATTGCCATTCATTATCCTGATGATTTTTTTGTTGACAGATCACGCTTTGGCTACCCGTGAATCGACAGAGCGACTCAGGTTCGAAAAGATAGCTGCATCTCACGGCAAGCAGAAACACTATATTGTCCGTAAAGGGGATCGGTTGGACCAGATCATATACAGCCAATATGGTAAGATAACATACAACCAAAT
>JBEKJA010000230.1:0-5239 GCA_050011475.1 Syntrophales bacterium | reverse complement strand
GGCAGACTTTCCAGCTACAGTGAGATTGTCATTCTCAAGGCATCCGGAGTCAGTCTTTATCAAATGCTGTCACCTGTCGCGGTCGTGGCGATCGCTACCTTTTTACTCACTGCTGCCACAAGTTTCATTTTTGTACCCCTGGGCAATATTGCATTGAAAAATCACCTTTTCCAACTGGCACAAAAGAAGGCAAGTGCCGGTATAAAAGAGAGGGTATTCAATGATGATTTCAGGGGACTGCTGCTCTATACGGATCACGTCGATATTCATGGCAACTATATGAACAATATTCTTATCTCGGACCAGCGTATTACACAGGATCCTAATACGATTGTGGCGCGCCGCGCATATCTTCTTGCCAACCCACAGGCCTTGAAAGTCACACTGAGACTTGAGGACGGAAGTATTCATGCCCTTGATAAGAGTATGAAAAACTATAGGAAAATTGATTTCAAATTCTATGATGTAAACCTTGTGATCAACTCATCCCTTCCGGAATCAACTCAAAACATCAAGAAATCCTTCAACGAAATGACTTTTGGCGAGCTGCTGAAGACACTACGGCAAAAGAATCTCGATCCATTGGACTTAAGGACGGCAGGCATAGAACTCAACAAAAAATTATCCATCCCACTATCCTGTATTGTTTTTATGTTCCTTGGCCTTCCGCTCGGAATCCGAACCCATCGCTCGGTCAGGTCCCGGGGGTTTACATTTGGATTTCTCATTGTGCTGATTTATTATCTGCTGCAGCTTGTCGGTGATGCCCTCGTTGAAACAGGGTGGCTCAGTGCAATGGTTGGCACCTGGACGCCAAACCTTATATTTTTGTCAGCGGGACTGGTTTTATTTTTTGTAACCGCCAGGGAAATACCGTTTCCCGGTATCAGACTTCATCGCTGATCAGGGCTAAAGGAATGGTGCATGACCCATATTGACCGCTATATCGCCAGGGAATTTATCAGGCTGTTCCTATTCACTTTAATGGCTTTCATTCTGCTTTTCCTGATAGTCGACTTTTTTGAAAAAATCAGGATGTTTATTGAAAATTCCGCAAATGCGTATCAGATTATTTTCTTCTTTTTTTTCGAGATTCCCATGATCATTACGCAGACCATACCGGCGGCGGTGCTACTGTCCGCATTGATCACAACCGGCATGATGTCCAAGAACGGTGAAGTGGTTGCCATGAAAGCCAATGGGTTGAGCCTATACCGCATTGCCCTGCCCATGCTGTATGTATCAGTCCTGATTTGTCTGTGCTCCTTCCTGTTCAATGAAATCATCACTCCTTATACGAATGAAAAAGCCGAATATATAAGACTGGTTGAAGTACAGAAGCATCAGTCGCTCGGAACATTTAAACAGGATCAGTTGTGGTATAAGGGTAAAGAGGCAATTTACAGCATCAGGCTGTTCGACCCGGTGCAGAACACCTTGCAGGGCATTACCATTTATTACCTTGACTCCTCCTTTCGCCTGCGTGAGAGAATCGACGCTGAGAAGGCGCAGTGGGAAAATGGAGGATGGTACTTTCAAAATGTTCTCAATACGACATTTCCACCGGGAGATTTTCCAATTATGAAACATATGGCCAGCAAATTAATTAATATTGAACAGAAACCGGATGATTTCAAAGTCGTTCAAAAAGAAGCTGATAATATGAATTTTATGGAGTTAAGAAAGTATATTCAGAAATTGGAAACTGAGGGGTTCGATGCCCTCCGCTATCGGATCGGCCTATATGCAAAAGTGTCTTTCCCCCTGGTCAGCATTATACTTACCATCATCGGGATGTCTTTCTCACTTAGGTCTGAACGGAGCGGAGGCTTCATGCAGAGCATCGGCGCCGGTTTGGTCATCGGATTCACTTATTGGATTGTACACGCATTCTTTATGTCATTTGGCAATTCAGGTACATTCCCTCCTATTCTGGCAGCCTGGATGGCAAATATTTTATTCAGCCTGGCAGCCCTGTTTTTCTTCCTGAGAGTAAGAACCTGAATATAAGTTCCCGATGTGTTTCCGATTCGGTGCCTAATATCTGTAATGATCCGGTTTGTAAGGTCCGCTGACTGGGATTCCGAGATATTCAGCCTGTTTCCTGCTTAGCCGGGAAAGCTTGACACCCAGGCGCTTCAAGTGAAGTCGAGCAACTTCTTCATCGAGCTTCTTCGGCAGTGTATAGACGACTGGCTCCAGCTTCTTTTTTGCCAATTCGATTTGGGCAAGGCATTGATTGGTGAAACTGTTGCTCATCACGAAACTTGGATGCCCCGTCGCACAACCCAGGTTGACCAGACGTCCTTCAGCAAGGATGATAATGGACCGGCGGGAAGGCAATATCCACCTATCCACCTGGGGTTTGATATTCAATTTGTGGCATTCGGGGTTGTATTCAAGAAAGCGCATATCGATTTCACTATCGAAATGACCTATATTGCAGACAATCGCTTCATTTTTCATTCTCTCCATATGTTTGCCGGTAATGACGTCGCAGCACCCGGTAGCTGTTACAAAAATATCCGCTGAGTCAACAACATCCTCCAGGGTTCTGACTTCATATCCTTCCATCGCAGCCTGCAATGCGCAAATCGGGTCAATCTCCGTGATGATCACCCGCGCTCCAAATGTTTTCATGGACTGGGCGCTTCCTTTGCCGACATCACCGTATCCGCAAATGACCACCACTTTACCGGCAACCATGATATCGGTCGCCCTCTTTATTCCATCGGGCAATGATTCCCTGCATCCATAAAGATTGTCGAATTTTGACTTGGTTACCGAATCATTGACATTAATTGCCGGGAAAAGAAGTTCGCCCTTTTTCTCCATTTGGTAAAGCCTGTGAACTCCTGTTGTCGTTTCTTCGGATACACCACGGATCTTTTTTGCCGCCTTATGCCAGCGAAGGGGATCCACCTTCAGTCCCCGCGCAATCCGTTCGCGGATAATTTTCAATTCTTTGTTTTCACATGGCATCCCGGCGATATCCGGATTCCTCTCCATGGCCACTCCTTCATGAACAAAAAAAGTCGCATCCCCCCCATCATCCACGATAAGGTCCGGGCCCAAACCATTCGGCCATGTCAGTGCCTGTTCCGTGCACCACCAGTACTCTTCCAGGCTTTCACCCTTCCAGGCAAAAACAGCAGCCGATTTTTCTTTTGCAATTGCTGCTGCGGCATGATCCTGCGTCGAAAATATATTGCATGAAGCCCAGCGAATATCGGCACCCAATTCTTTCAATGTCTCGATCAGCATAGCCGTTTGAATGGTCATATGGAGGCTGCCCGTGATTTTTAAACCGTTCAGCGGTCTGCCGGGTCCATATTTTTCACGGACTGCCATGAGGCCGGGCATTTCATTTTCAGCAAGCTCCATTTCCTTACGGCCCCACTCTGCGAGGTTAAGATCGGCGACTTTGTATTTGATTTTTGGATCCAATTCCAGGTACTTCATATCCATCTCCTTTCCCTATCTTCCCAGACTCATTCAACTCAGCAGGTAATGAATTTCTTCAGCTTATCGGCCTTATCGATTTTTTCCCAGGGATAGTCGTCCATGAAGAGAGTCTTCGGTATCTTGCGATACAGGCTTCCATTTAAAAGGGAAAATTTTTCAATCATTCCCCTTGGAGTCAGATTGAAGATTTCATCCGCAGCTTCCGATAATTTCTCATCCGCAACATCACAGGTTCCGAATGTATTGATGTAAATCGAAACGGGGTGGGCAACTCCGATCGCGTAAGCCAACTGCACGGTACATCTTCGTGCCAATCCCGATGCCACGATATTCTTTGCCACATATCGTGCACCGAATGCCGCCGAACAATCGACCTTTTCAGGCGACTTGTTGACAACAGCCCCTCCACCAAGCTGCGCTCCGGGATATCCTCCATAAAATTGAACGACCAGTTTTCTTCCCGTGACCCCGGAATCAGCAGCACTGCAAGAGTTTACGGCCTGCCATTCTCCTGTGGGATTGAATAGAAATTGCGTCTTGTCATCAACCCAGTCGGAGAGGCAATCCATTGCAATTTGTTTGGCCTGCTGGGCGATACTGGAACGAAAACGCTCGGATACCTGGCGATAATCGATGGCATTGGACATTAGCACCGTTGCAAGACGTTCAGGTTTCCATAGCTTGTCATATTCAACAGTGACCTGCCCTTTTCCATCCGGAGCGAAAATTGGATTTCCACAAGCTTCGAATGCCCGCATCAGCCTGTTCACCAGCACATAAGGCAACGGCAGTAACTCCGGCGTCTCATCACAGGCAAATCCATAAATGATTCCCTGATCACCGGCACCAATTTCCTTGTCTTTATTCAACTCCGCCCGCGTACCAATGTTAATATCCGGTGACTGTGGAATGATCGCATTTAAAATGCCCATTGAACTTCCATTCAGGCCCAGTGCCGAATCCCGGTAGCCGATCCCGAGAACGGTTCTGCGAACGCACTGCTCAATATCGATATACACTCTTGTGGAAACTTCCACTCCTACGACGCACAATCCCTTCCCTAGAAAAACCTCCAGCCCGCAGTGCGGCATCGTGTTGATATCCATTCCGATCTTGTTCTCTTCATCGAGGATTTCGGCAATGATATTTGCTGCAATGGAATCTGCAACAATATCCGGGTGGCCGACCTTGATGCTTTCCGAGGTAATACGCATTTTATTGCTCTCCTTATAATTTATTGTCAGAATTTGGCTTGGCCATTGTCAACCCTCTGTATATATCCATCGAGCTGCGGGGTAACGACACCTCCAGAGATGATTAAAGTGAAGGCCTCCTCTATGGTCATTTTAAGATATGTCACATCCGACTCCGGAATGATCATGAAAAAACCCGTCGTGGGAGTGAGAGCCATGGGGAGAAATACCCCAATGCATTTCCTGTCTGGGAAGACCTTATCCTGAATCTCACCGGGCGTTCCGGTTACGAACCCCACTGCATATGTACCTTTTCTCGGGTATTCCACAAGGACCACGTTTCTGAAGCTCCGGCCCTTGTTCATGATAATACCGTCCGCTATATGCTTGACCGCCTGATAAATGCTTCGGATAATCGGAATCCTGTCGACCAGTCCTTCACCAGCCAGAACAAACTTGTTGCCTATATAGCTTTTGGTAACAAGGCCGGCGACGAATATGGTAATAATCGTTGCAATAACCCCCAGCCCTGGAATGTGAAAAGGCAATATACGGTCCGGTTGATATGGCTCAGGAATAAT
>JBEKJA010000229.1:0-5256 GCA_050011475.1 Syntrophales bacterium | reverse complement strand
TTATTTCTCGGCAATGAACGGACAAGAACTGTCTGTTTTCTTCTTCTTCTTATCTGGCTGACGCTGATCGGCTATTTTCACACATTTAACGCCTCTTTTAACTTCGACGATACAATCAATATCACAGACAATGCATATATCCGTGTTGCCCATCTCAGCGCTGAAAAATTATACAATGCAGCCTTCAAATCGGTTGCACCGAACAGGCCCCTGGCCAATATTACATTGGCCCTGAACTATTATGTCGGTCAATATAATACTTTTGGCTACCATCTGGTCAATATCCTGATTCACCTTATCAACGGCATCCTGATTTTTTTCTTTATACGGGTCACCCTCAGGATCAACAAAGGCCCCTCTTATCTGAAAGACCCTGGGCACTCGGATTTAACGAACGCGGCGAAATACGATATTCCCGCGTTTCTTGTCGCATTGATCTGGATGGTCCATCCTATTCAGATCCAGTCTGTCACATATATTGTTCAGCGCATGAACAGCCTTGCAGCCATGTTCTACCTTCTATCCCTTCTCCTTTATATTAAAGGGCGCCTTAACCAGATGCCTGCTGCGGGAAGGCTAGACAAAAATCTCCCGCCACACTGGCATACATGGCCCTATTTCACCGCCTCCGCTATAGCATGTATAATGGGGCTTGGCACCAAGGAAATCCTGGTCACTCTTCCTCTTGTGGCTTTCCTGTATGAATGGTATTTCTTTCAGCAGACAGACACCGCATGGCTTAGAAAAAGCTTCAAATATATTTTGGCTATCGTTATTGTTAGCATTGCAATCGGTATGTTGTTCATGGGGAAGAATCCCATATCCTGGCTCACGGAAGCATACAAGACCCGGGAATTTACTTTGCCCCAACGCTTATGGACTGAACTCCGTATTGTCATCCTGTATATAGGCCTTCTACTATATCCTAATCCCAACAGGCTCCAATTAGATTATGATTTTCCCATCTCGCATGGCCTGTTCAATCCGATGACAACATTTTACTCGCTCTTGTTGATAGCAAGTCTTATCTTTATAGCTATCGCCATCGCTCGAAAAGCTCGCCTCATATCATTCTTTATCCTGTGGTTTTTTATTACACTGTCTGTGGAATCCACGTTCATACCCCTTGAGCTTGTGTATGAGCACCGCACTTATCTGCCTTCCATAGGGTTCATATTTATTTTTGTCTCTATTATACTTTATCTGGCTGCGGTTATTTCAAACAAAGCGTCTAAACCAGCTAATCTTCAGGATATCATCCTATGGTTCATATTCACACCGATAGTGGCACTTCTTATCCTTGCCACGTATCAAAGAAACGAAGTCTGGCGCGATGAAGCCACTTTCTGGAAACACGAGGTTACGCTCTCACCGAATAAAGCGAGACCTCATCTGGGTTTGGGACGTCGGTATGAGATCAACGGGCAATTTGACAAAGCAATCTCTGAATATGAAACCGCCCTAAAACTCAATCCATTTTATCCTGAAGTTTATCTTAATCTTGGCAATATTTATTCTCAAAAAATAATATATGACAAGGCGATTTGGTATTACACTAAAGCTATAGGAATGGCCCCTGACTACGCACCGGCATTCAACGGTTTAGGTAGTACATATGCAAGCATGGGCAAACTGGAAGAGGCGGCCATTGCTTTTAAACAGGCTATAAAATTCGATCCGTCGCTCTATGCATCACGTATAAATATTGGTAATGTTTATGAAAGATCTGGAAATTTCGATAATGCCATCCATGAATACCGGATCGCCGAGGAGCTCGATCCCAACGCAGGCGTGATTTATAAGCTGCTTGGCCGTCTCTATGCAAAAAAGAATATGATTGCCGAGGCAGGCCGCCAGCTTGAAAAAGCGGTGCAACTTGTACCAAACGATGCCGATTCGAGAGTATATTATGGCATTAACCTCGCAACAAGAAATCGGGTTCCGGAGGCTCTCGAACAATACAACGCTGCATTACGCATTAACCCAAACAGCATCAACGCACATTATAATTTGGGAACCCTGTATCAAAAAATGGGGCGATTTGACAGCGCACAGACCGAATTCGAAAAGGTTCAGAAAATTGATCCCCGCAATACGGAATCGAAGATCAACCTTTCAAGCATGGCATTGGGCAAAGGTCTTTTCAATGAAGCATTTAAGCTGAACCAGGAAGTCTTAAAAATCGATCCAAAGAGCTATGCAGCGCACTTCAATCTCGGTGGCCTGTATATGAAAACGGGTGAACTCGTTCGAGCTGATGCAGAATACAGAGCGGTTTTGAAAGTCAAGCCCGATTTTGTAGAAGCCTATGTGAACCTGGGAGATATCTATCGGTTTAGGGGAGATACTGCTGAAGCTGCGAAGATGTACAGAAAAGCCCTGGAGATCAGGCCGAAGTATCCACCGGCAATGAACAATCTGAATATTTTGAAGAAGAAACCGATCTCGGCAAGCGAGGCACAGGCACAATACAAGAAAGTTGTGGAGGCTAATGTAACCCTTGAGAAATCGATACAGCATTATCATACAGGCAACTCATATTTGAACCAGGGACTCATCGCAAAAGCCGAAGCAGAATATAAAGAAGCCCTTTCAATCCAGCCGAATTACAGCCCGGCATTAAATAACCTTGCCCTTGTTTACATGAAGAAAGGGGAATATGCACAAGCCCTGCCGCTGCTGAAAAAGAAGGTTGAACTGCAGCCTAATATACCGGATGGCTACTATAATCTGGCCAGTTTATATGCATTGCAAAACAAAAAAGAAGAAGCAACAAGTTGGCTTGATAAGGCAGTCAAAAGAGGATTGAGGGACTGGAATCTCATCAAAACAGATCCGGATTTAAATAATATCCGCGGCACCGCATACTATCAGAATCTGATCAAGGGCAAGTAACCCCACTGCCCTCCTCATCTTGTCATTGTGAGGCGGCGAAAGGCCACAGGCTTCACGGTGTCCTTGCGAGACGGCGCCTAAAGCCGCCGTGGCAATCTTATGAAGGAAGTTGAAGAATCAGAAGCGCGTCCAGATTCCCTTGTTCGAGCCAGCGGGTGCAATAACAAATGAAAAACTCGTAGGGTTGAAAGTCTGTGTCGTCGGAGATCCAGACCGGTAAGCGTAGCCTATCCTGCTTAAGCTATTGAATATACCCGACAACTGACCGCTAACCACATTCTTAAATCCAAGTTCAAAGCTGGTAAGCTGTCGGCTCGATGGCGAGTTGAAGTTCGTAAATGTTGCCTGAATAAAGAAATTTTTCAGGATGATATCTGTGCTCGGTGTCCCAAAGCTGACGTTCATCCAATTCTGATCCCAACCCAAACCGGATCCGGGATTCCAGTACCCCATTTTCATTGAACTGATCTGCCAATAACCTTCAGCCACTATACTGAAATCTGCTTCAGCAACCCCGGTCGTTGGATTGAAAGTAAAACTCGAAAAGCCTGCACCTGTCACAGAATTGAGCTCGGTGTCGGACATGGCTAACATGCCGGCTGATGTATTCGATGGAATCGCAAACAGGAGAGTGCAAAAGAGAAAAATAACCGGGATAACTTTTATTGCTTTAATAACGAACCAATATGCCGTACTCATATAAAATATCCTTTTCAGGTGCTAGACTAACCACGTGGCAGGAACTCTGTCAAGACGATATTACATATAAAAGTAACGTCGCAGAAGAAAAAAGTTGCAATATATAGCTGAATACATTATGAAATTCATGATAGTGTACTACCTAAGTAGGAAAATGCGATGCTGAACAATAAGACTATAGCAGTGGTTGTACCGGCATATAATGAAGAAAAACAGGTCATTGAAGTCCTTGATACCATGCCGGATTTCGTTGACCGGATTGTTGTCGTCAATGACTGCTCCAAGGATGATACGGCTACATTCATCTCAGATTATATTAAACAAAAAAGATCAACCTGGCCGGGCGTACGGATCGAAAGAAGCAAGCCTCGCGCAACACGCTATAACCGGGCCGAGGTCGTACTTTATGAGATGAAAGAGGCCGACCTCAATCGGTATCTTCCTTCGGAGGTGGTAAATGAACACCCTGAAACCGACAGAATCATTTTAATCAATAACCTCACCAACGGCGGTGTCGGTGCAGCCATTGCCAGGGGATATAAGTGGTGCCTTGACCACGGCATTGACTGCACCGCCGTCATGGCGGGCGATGGTCAGATGGACCCTGCCGAACTGGAATCAATCTGCAAGCCCGTTGTTGAAGATCAGGTGGACTATGCCAAAGGCAACCGACTGATACATCGAAGTGCCTGGCTGATCATGCCGAGGACCCGCTATATCGGAAACTCCATCCTATCAATTCTTACAAAAATAGCATCCGGCTACTGGCATGTATCGGACACCCAGACGGGCTACACAGCCATCTCTTTAAGGGCTCTTGAGGCGGTCCGTATTTTTGATATATACAAAAGATACGGCATGCCCAACGATATGCTGGTGAGGCTGAATATTGCATTCTGCACCTTGAAGGAAGTGGAAATCAAGCCGGTATATGAAATTGGGGAACAATCAAAGATGAAGATCTCTAAAATCATTTCCCCAATTATTTTGCTGCTTTTTAAATCATTCTTCAAGCGTTTGTGGATCAAATACCTGTTCCGCGATTTCCATCCGTTGTTCCTTCTTTACCATTTCTCGTTTATTCTCGGGATCGCAATGATTCCATACATGCTCAAAATTATCCGGATCTGGCTCGAAGGAGGCAATGTTCCCACCATCACAATGATTGTCTTTACCCTTTTGTTTATCGGCTTTTTCCAATCCCTTCTTTTTGCCATGTGGATGGATATACAGGACAACGAACGATTATATAAATGACCCAATCTCCGATAGAGGAAAACAGAACTCAGAAAAAGAGACTGGCTTATATTTCAATATGCCTTCTTATAGCAGTCCTTACCTTGGTCACATATTGGCCTGTCACTCACTGTGGCTTCGTTAATTTTGATGATGATGTCTATGTTTATGAGAACCCCGTTGTAAAAGACGGCCTATCCTGGAAAGGCATACAATGGGCTTTCTCATCCGAATCCCTGATCAAGGGCGCCATGGCGATGTGGCATCCTGTCACCTGGATGTCCCTGATGCTGGATCATGAGCTTTTTGGCCTCAACCCTTCCTTCTATCACCTTATAAATCTGTTGTTCCATACCATCACGGCATTGCTGCTCTTCATCATTCTACACAGGATGACCAGGTCGATCTGGCAATCTGCCATTGTTG
>JBEKJA010000228.1:0-5257 GCA_050011475.1 Syntrophales bacterium | reverse complement strand
GCGTCCGCTCGTGGCGGTCTTGAAATACCAAGTTTTTTCATCCGGAACTCAAGGGTTGATGGATGAATATCGAGCAGTCTGGCAGCACCATTCGATCCCCTTAGTTTCCAGTTCGTTTTTTGAAGTGCCCATAGAATATGGGTACGCTCGTTTTCCTTCAGTGTTGTATTTGCCTTTGGTCCGATATGGTCCAGATGTCCAACACCAAGATCCGGTAGAACAAATCGGGATCCATGACTGAGGATGGTGCCCCTTTCAATGATATTCTCCAACTCACGGACGTTGCCTGGCCAGTCATATCGGATTAGTTTTTCCATATCTTCATCATCAATAGCGTTCTGATGACCGTCTGTTTCCATTGCATACTTCCTGAGGAAATAATGGACCAGCAACGGGATATCTTCTTTCCTCTCTGTCAGTGGGGGGATATGAATGGGAAAAACATTCAAGCGGTAATATAGATCCTCCCGAAAACGCTGCGACTTCACTTCCTGTTCAAGATTGCGACTTGTGGCTGCGATCAGGCGGAAATCGGAATGGATGGTTTTGTTGCCTCCGATCCTTTCAAATTCCTTGCTTTGCAGAACTTCCAATAGCCGTATCTGGGTTTCAAGCGGTATATCTCCAATCTCATCGAGAAAAATGGTTCCTTGGTCTGCAAGCTCAAATTTACCGATTCGGCGTTGAATAGCTCCGGTAAAGGATCCTTTTTCATGACCAAACAGCTCGCTTGGAATGAGATTGACCGGAAGTGCACTGCAATGGACCAGGACAAATGGCTTGTTCCATCTGGTACTGTAACGGTGGATTGCTTTTGAAACCAATCCTTTCCCTACGCCAGTTTCTCCAAGAATCAGTATGGTGGTATCCGTATTGGCAACATGAGCAATTTGCGTCATGACATGTTTAATAGCCTGGCTTTCACCGATGATCCCTTCGAAATTAAGTGTTTCCAGATGGTGTGTTTTGAATGTCTGCTTTTCTTCCCTGAGTTTTTTATTAAGTTTCTGAATTTCCTCATAGGCCATGCTGTTGTCCAGAGCAAGGGCAGTGAGAGCAGCGCAGTAGGTTAGAAATTCCATATCTTCCTGGCGGAAGACCCGCGAATGATAGCGGTTGTCATGATAAAGAATGCCGATAATCTTTCCCCTGAAAATGACAGGTACACAGATCCGGGATCTGATTTTATTATCGGCGGAATGCGTATCAACGCCTTCGGAAGGACTATCGGTAACGCAACCCTTACCAGTTCTTGCTACTTCATGGATTATTGCCTTTGAACCATCAAAACTTGGATGTGCCACTTGTGACGGACTCAGATTACGGGATTCGATCAGCCGCAATCCAGTACCCATTGCGCTGTCTTCATATTGGAACAGGGCAGCCCGTTCGGATCCTGTGATTCGATTAATAGTGCAAAGAATTTGTTGAATCATTGCCCTGCCATCTTTGACATCGATTATGCAGGGGCTTAACTGAAGAATTTCCCGCAGGGTGTTTCCATGTAAAGGCAATTCATTGGTAAGGGATCGCAAATCATCGGGGAATAGATCCCGATTGATGCGCGATAACAGTTCATAAGCTGTTTGTGCAGATGACGATGCCTGGTCCTTGTTACCGACAAGGAGGTATTCTCTTGATAACTCGATATACGTTTTGGCAAGCTCCACCTGATGGCCGCTCTCCTCCAGCCATTTGATGGATGCGTTGAGGCAATACAATATTTTTTCATGAGAATATGATCTGCGCCTGCGAAGTAGAGCAAGAAAACGATATGCAATTCCTTTCATGAATATGTTGTCCAGACGGATTGAGCGGTGAATTTCCTTCTCTATTGATACACCGGCAACATGGGGCAGATTTCCCTCTTCCATGGCCCAGCAAAGCTCAATGAGATAGGGGAACGGCCTGACATTTACATGAATTTCCTTGAGATGGCGCAGCAATGCACGAAGACAAGTGATGGAACGATGAGAATCTCCTTTGAGGTAATATGCGAAGGCTAATCCCAGTTCCGCTGATATCCAGGCTACCTCATTTTTATTTCTGCGTGTTTCTGTGATGACCTGCTCAAGGTAGTGTGCAGTTTCGTCAAGGACTCGGATATCGAGCATGATGAATCCCATGACGACTTCAGCCTCCGCGGCGCTATAGAATTCTTTCTTTGTCAGGCTGTTTTTTCGTATAGCATCCAGAATGCTCATCCCCTGCGTTATCTGGCCGATCTGGGCATAGCAATGTCCGACCATGCCTTCAGCAAGCGGGGGCAGCTTTGTTTTTTCAGGGCCGTCCAATTGAGTGATCATGGATTCATAGAATTGAATTGCCTCGCGAAACCTCCCCTGCCAGTAGTAAAAGAATATTTTATAGATGGTAACGGAGCGAAGCAATTTGGGATCTTTGGTGTCCATGAATTTTGACCATCCCGCTTCGAAGTATCGGGATGCATGGGTATATCGGGAACGCAGCCATTCGTTCTTGGCCAGATGCATGCTGAGCAGCACTTCGTAATAAATACTGTTTCGCCTTTCCGCACGCTCCATTGCATTTTCAAGCACGGATAACGCTTTTATGGTGTCATGTTTTGCAGGAGATAGTTTGGAGTATTTTACGGCTGTTTCTATGAAGAGATTATCCGCCCATTCATCATGGATGCTACTGAGGTCTTCCAGGCACTTCATGTAACATTGAAAGGCCTTTTCATTCAGATGTGCACTTTCATATAAATCACCGGCCCGTACGAGCCATGTGCAGCCTGACCGATCATTGGAAATATGCAGAAGGTGAGGGGCTAGGTGACCTGCCTTATGGTCATCATCAGGCAAGTCCCTCATCAGGATCTCTGCAATCTTCTGATGGATGATTGTTTTCTCTGAGGGAGTTATGTCCTGAGTGGGATTTTTCTTCTTCGCATTTTTCAGGATGTAAGTTCCGGGAGATTTCTGAATCAGCCATCCATCCTTCACACAGTTTTCGATTGTGTTGAGCAGATGGGATGTTTTCAGTCCCGTAAGTTCCTGGATCCAGTCTATTGAAAAACTGCCTGCAAAGAGTGCCATAAGGGAAGGCAGAAAAGTTTGGTCCTTGACAATCAAAGGATTTTTCTCTTTTAAGAGCCAGTTCACGGACGTTTACCCTTATTTTTCCAGACGAATATGAAGGTTGTGTTTATTCTCATCTCATAATTTATGAGACTAATAAAGATAAAAAATGTCAATGCTTATTTCTTCGTATTGTCGCCTTTTCTGGTTATCACTAAATACAGAGTAAGCTTCATGAATTTGCTGAAATATTTCACTCCTACCTGAGTAATGGTCTGGATGGAATTCTTTTACTAGGCGACGGTATGACGCTCTAACTTCGTTGGCTTTTGCACTGGGGGAGATTTCCAAAATTGCATAATAATTCTTCGCCATACTTGTCCCCTCTAATTTGAGGAAAAACTACTAAGGTGGTGTCAAGTACAATGTAAATGTTTTAAGTTCACATGATGTTGAAGGTACGGGGCTGGGACTATCGGTCGTCAAACATCTCATGAAGGCGCATCAAAGGAAAATGGATATTGAAAACAGCCCAGGTCATGGCACTACTGTTTCGTTGAACTTTCCTGTTTCATCATAAGAGAATAACGCCATAAAAGATCAGAATTAATCGTTGAACTTGGTGGGAGGGAAAAGCTTTCAATACGAGACTCAGAAAAGGTCATCAACACAATTCTCGGTGCGATAACAAAAGCTTTGAAAATCGGCAAACGATTTGATATCATATGATATGGAAGCTTTTCTGTTAGAAAGTATGGAGTTTATAAAAGTAGGAATCCAGAGACAGGTGAGAAATACCGGATCCGAGAACGACGAGTTGGCAACGCTTGCCAAGCACTGTACCAAAGAGGAGGACGCAGCGAAAAAAGTGGAACGGCAGGTCACAAAATCCGCCGCCATGTTGCTGGAAACAAGGATCGGAGAGCAGTTTGATGCCATTGTCACCGACGCAGCTGACAAGGGCACGTGGGTCCGTGTTCTGCACCCGCCCATTGAAGGAAGACTGGAGAGCGGTTTTGAAGGCTTGGACGTCGGCCACCAGCTCCGTGGGCAACTGGTCTACACGGATGTGGAGCGCGGATATATTGACTTTAAGAGGGTCATGTAAGGAAAGGCATTTCTATAGAAGGAGACTCAAGCCGTGGAGAACCTCAGCACACTTGCTCTGGTCGGAATCTTCTCGGGTGGAGCCATCGCCACGTGGATCGCTGGTGTCTATCTCTCGCGGACGACTGACACCCTCGACTTCCGGTGGAAGCTCGGGGATGCCCTCGGGGGGATGATTTTTTTATCGGTGGCCGGAAGCCTGCCTGAAGCGGCCATCACAATATCTGCCGTCGCGCAACATAACCTTCCGCTGGCCGCTGGTAATCTCGTAGGCGGTATCGCGATGCAGACGATGGTGCTCGCCATCTGCGATATGTTTGTGAAGGGTAAAAGGCCGCTCAGCTACCTGGTGGGCAGCCTGATGCCAGTGCTGGAGGCGTCGTTAGTTGTGGCCATTGTGGCCATCGTTTTCATGGGTGTAATGCTGCCGCCGTCAGTTGCGGTCTTCGGAGTGAGCCCCGCCTCGATAGTGATCATCGTGGTATGGGCGTTCGGTATCGCCATACTGAACAAAGTGCGAAACTCCCCAGCGTGGAATATCACGATGCCGGGAAGTAATCCTGGACGTCCACACCGTCGCATCCCGCATCACACGGTCCACCATCCATATGAGAAGTGGAGTACGACCCGCATATTTCTTTTGTTTCTGATCGGATCGGTAGTGACTTTGGCCGCCGGTGTGGCACTTGCAATAAGCAGCGACGCTCTCTCGGTCCGGTTCCATATCAGTGGTGTTGTGTTCGGTGCGACCGTTCTTGCCGCGGCCAGTGCCCTACCTGAGATCAGTACTGGCATCGCGGCGGTGCGCCTTGGTGATCATCAGTTGGTGATGAGTGACGTATTCGGCAGCAATGCGTTCCAGATCTGCCTATTCGTGCTGGCTGACATTATGGCCGGCACACCCGCCTTACCACAATCGGGCGTCGAGAACGGCTGGCTGGCCGCAATCGGGATCCTGCTGACGACACTCTATGCGTCATCCGTTGTTGTGCGTCCCGCAAAACGCTATTTACGACTTGGGCTCGACTCGGTGGCCGCTATACTTGCGTTCGTTATCGGCATTGCGGGATTGATGTTGATCGCGCATTGAGGCCGGTCCATCCTGGTCG
>JBEKJA010000227.1:0-5276 GCA_050011475.1 Syntrophales bacterium | reverse complement strand
CTTCCGGGCTGGAGAAACCCAAGGCAAGCATTCCAAAAGCTCCAGCTTCCGAGATGGCAGCAACCAGTCTCGGACTGTTCAGTGCACCAATGGGTCCCTGGATAATAGGATATTTGCATCTTAAAATCTCCAATAGACCAGCCATAATCATTCTCCTTTTTCATAAAATATATAGAGATGAATGTACCAGAAAGTGTCATATTTACAATTGAAATGTTGTATGGCTATCCTTAAAAGTGGGATCCCTTTCAGGAAGTAACTCTTTTTCATGCTATTTTATTTTATGTACTTTTTTACCAAAGGGCCTTCGGCACGCCAAGGCCGGCAACTATTGACGAGAAATTGAAGTGCATCCGACCTCAGTGACCCGAAGCCGGACGGTTTTTGTGAATGGTATGAGGCATATCCCTGGATAGCTGCAGGTGCCATTGATGTCAAGAGTGCTATCAGATGTGAGCATCCCCTGACGCCACCAACCAGCCCTTTTACTTTTAACGTAAATCCACTTGCTATTTGCAAACCTTTGAGATGGATGAGGCCACTTGCTGTTTCCAAACATTCCTTATGAGGAAATGACAGCATTTCTGCATCAATATCTTCAATGACAAAAGTGGAAATGTTAAGAAGCCAGCGAATGATCATATGATGGATAACACCGGCAGGTCTCTTTTCACCTGTTGCATATTCAAAATCGTAAAGACGCTTCTCAATAAGTGAACCTTTAATAATCAATCTTTCGCTATCATATTCATATGTGTTCAGTTCTATGTTCCTCGTATGAATCTTCCTGCCTTCTGGTTTACCAAAGAAAATCATGTCTCTATATCCTCCTGAATAGGGACGTCCTTCCCAGCCATTATGTATCACACTATTCCTTAAAATACCCATCTGGTATATAAGCATTTCTTGTCAGCAGTTTATTTTGAGGAATCAGTCCGTTCTTTCCACGATTCTATACTGTTTAAGAGATTGAAGGGTGGATACATGGAACTGTGAAGGCTGGGATGACCTCCTTTATATTCATTTAGTTGCACCCCATACGCTGGTTATCACGGCATCTTATGATGGAGAAAAGATGTCTTTAAAAACGAAACACGTTTAATTCCTCCTTGATGTACACCTTCCCCTGCCTGCCGATATGTTCGTTTTTCGTCATTGCTTTTAATACATCTTTATCCGGTTCAAGCTTTGCCAGAAAACGTGTTCCATCATCCAGCCTGCCGATGATCACCGCATCAACAGGTTCACCCGAGCGGTCATGAAATAATGTATATGTTTCAACGACAGCACTCCCGGATGCATTTTCAATTAATTCAGGACCACTCAGTTTGTCCAGCTCCATCTGATACAATTCATGTGGGATCTGAGGCTTCGGAGCATCACTGCCATGGGCAGAATATATTCCAACGGAGTGCTTGTTAATAAACCAGCTCAACGCTTGAACAAGCCCTATGTAATCGGGGTTGCTTCTGAGACGTTCCACCATGGAGCATATAGCATGAAGGGCATAGTTATTGCCCGGTCCGCCAAAGTATGCCATTCCCCCTGTTACCGTGAGCGGTCGGGGATCATCCTTGGGCAGTGAAAGTGTACTGCGTGCAATTCGTGATGCGCTGGGAAAACAACTGTAGAAGTCAAATAGATCAATTTCCCCTAGAGATATCTCAGCTTGCTCTAATGCTTTTTCCACGGCCACCTTGACAGCCGGTGAAGAATAATAATTTATCCGTTTAGATACATGCCATATATTGGATGCATCGCCATATCCTAAAAGATAGATCCATTTTTTTTTTGGTACACCGAGTTGCCGCGCAGTGTGCTCATCTGTCAGGAAGAGTGCTGCCGCCTGGTCCACCTGCATGATCGAACACATCAGTTTGGTATATGGAAAAGAAATCATCGGGTTTGTGTCATTGGGCGTTATAATCTCTTCACTGCTTTTCGGGGTGGTAAACCAGGCATACTTATTGGTGGCTGCTATGGAAGAAAAGATGGAATATGAGTCTCCAAGTTCCTTCCTATGATCCTCGATAGAAAGTTTTTCATGGTGCCGCAGTGCATTTTCAAAGAGCGGGTAAACGTGTATCGGTAGGATCAACCTGTATTGCAGTTCCGGCTTGGTAAACGGTTCACGAAGATCACCGACCATCCAGGGCTCTTTTTTTGAAAAACTCCATTGCTGATATTCTACTCCCTTCAGTCTGGCATCGATTTTCTTGGAGTGTAACGCTTCACCACCGCATATTAGCACAAGCCTGGCATTCCCTGAGATGATCTTCTCTGCTGCATGATTCACAAACCATTGCGGTGCTGTTGCCCCTATCCATGTATACTCCCGATGCTTTGGATGAATATCAAGCCTTGCAGAAAGCAAGGCAGGGGGATCATCCTGGGATATAGAAAACATGTTAACCAGGCAAAGCGTATCTGCCTTTTTTGACAGAAATTTTATATGGGAGTCCTGCTCTGCCTCCTGGACAGCCATTTCGATAAGTTCCAATGGTGTCTTGATGTCAGCCGGATTGCTTGATTTATGTGTGCACTGCCCGACACCGATAATCACCGGTCTTTTTCCATGAGGATATGTTGTCATTTTAAAGAAACTTTTCCCTAAGTGTCTTCTTGAGAATTTTACCTGTTGCCGTCCTAGGCAGTGCGTCAGTGAACACCACCTTCTTCGGAATCTTGTATTTAGCCAGCATATTTTTGCAGAAGTCGATAACCTCTTTCTCGGTAACTTCCACACCGGCTTTTTTGACAATGACTGCCATACCAACCTCCCCCCATTTGTCATCGGGAATCCCTATCACCCCGGCATCGGCAACCTTATCGTATTTCATAAGCACATCTTCCACTTCAGCAGGATAAACATTTTCACCACCACTTATGTACATATCCTTCTTACGGTCGACGAGGAACAAATAACCCTCATCGTCTAAATACCCCATATCACCGGATTTTAACCAGCCGTCCGTAATGGTCTCGGCTGATTCTTTGGGTCTTCTCCAGTATTCTCGGATGACATTGGGACCCTTTACCAGAACTTCTCCTATTTCACCACGGGAACAGTCTTTCCCGGCTAGATCCATAATTCTTACGTCTGTATGAAAGACCGGTTTTCCACAGGAGCCTACTTTCCTCGTCGCATCTACGGATTTTAGTGCAGTAATCGCAGTTGCAGTTTCGGTCATGCCATAGCCCTGATTGAAGGTCACCCCCTTCTTTAAAAAAGATTCAATCAGTGAAGTGGGACAGGGAGACCCACCTGCTATGAAGAAATTGACGCTTGAGAAATCGGTTTTTTCGAAATCCTTGTCCATCATCATAAAGAGGAACATTACCGGTATTCCAAACATGACAGTGACTTTCTCTGTTTCAATAATCTTCAGTGTTTCATTAGGATTGAAAAACCTTTGGATGACCGTCCTGGCTCCGGCATACAATCCAGGAGTTGCCGACGCATGAAGAGCTCCGATATGAAAGAGTGGTGCAGCGCAGAGCGATACGGTTGCACTATTCAGGCCGTATCCGTATATATGGATGGCATTTATTGCATTCCATTGTGTATTCTGTTGCAGGACAACTGCCCCTTTGGGTTTGCCGGTGGTACCGGATGTGTACATAATGAAATGTGGATCATTCAAGGTAACATCAACTTTTACAACCGGCTCTTCGTCTGATTTGGATGAAACCCATTTTTCGATGAGCATGTCTCCCGGAGTACCTCCCTCCATCTCAGACATGTATTCTTTAATGGAGGGGATTTTCCCGCGCAGCTCACCCATCAATTGTATAAACTCCGGGGAATAGATCATCATCACCGGCTCGGAATCATTCAGGATGAATTCCAACTCCGGTGCTGCCAGACGGAAATTCAACGGGACCATGATGCCGCCAATTTTGGAGAGTGCAAAGAGTATTTCAAGGAAAACATTGCTGTTTCCCATAAGAGCAGCAACACGATCACCCTTTTTGATCCCCGATTCATGAAAGGCATTAGCAAAGCGGTTAACACGGCGGTTGAAGTCTCTTCTCGTTAATGACAGATCCCCGTATTTGATATAGGGTTCATCGGGATAACGATCCGCCTACCTTTTGGGCCATTCACCAACATTCATAGCATACATTTGGCACCTCCTCTTGCAATTTTAGACAGCATGACGATACTTGAATAGAAAATATTATGACCGCATAAGATGGGACCAAATTGCGGATGTCATCTGTATACTACTTTGAATGTTCCAGAAAAACATTAATCAACATAGATCCCGATTCAAGTTCATGATAACGGTATTGAATGTCATCCGTTTCGTTTTGCTTTGCCGTCCAGGATAGCCATACCCATATCCACAACGCGGGCAAAGGGTTCCTCCCTGTCCGGTCGCAATCGAAGAATAATTGATTCGGTGGGGCAGGTGCTGGTACATAAGCCGCAACCAAGACAAATGTCTCTGTTCACTTCAGACTCTTCGATCATTGAGATAGCGTGCACTGGACAGCGTTCTAAACAATCTCCACAGCCAGTGCAGGTATCTTGATTGATGATGGCTTCATACAGGGGGTTTAGGTACTTTCGCCTGGGGTGACCTTTCTGAGTAATGCCTTTCATGGATGCGCAGCAACACGGGCAGCAGTTGCAGAGGTTGGATAAATGTCCTGTATTCACCCCCGCATGTACCAGACCTGCTTCATCTGCAGTTCTGATGATCGCAATTGCCTCTTCGGAATTGATCTGTCTGCCAAGATCATTTTCAATGTAATACTCTGCCGCGATTCCAAAATGGAGACATGTTTCCAAGGGACCATTGCAGCCTTTGCCCGTTATTGCCGCCTCTTTTCGGCAGATACATTCGGCAACTGAGATTATCCTGGCCTCCTTAATTTGCTTTTCTAAAGTAGGATAAGAATACAGGGTTATTTCTGGGTCGATACTCCCGGCAACAGGGAAGACTTTGAATCCGGGTATATTGCTTGCACCCATCTCCGCCTGGTAGGCATCCTCATAGTAGCGGGCGTATAGCTCGGCTAATTCATGGTCTATTTTTTTTACTGAGTATTCATATAAGCCAATCATGAAAGGGGCTGAGTTGAAAAATGTCTTTCCATCCCGGCGAGTCCGGAAGGTAAGCCCTTTTTTTGCCATTACCTCCATCTTCTCAGTCAGCGTCTCCTCGCGTACACCTAACCGTGAAGCGATTTGGCTTACCTCTTCCGGGAACGGTGTCAGTAAGACTGCGAGTTCAGCCTCTTCTTCGGTAAAGAGCTTTTTTAAAATT
>JBEKJA010000226.1:0-5295 GCA_050011475.1 Syntrophales bacterium | reverse complement strand
CTTATCTGCCATGATGCTTGCCAGGGTGATCATGGTTCCATCCACAGCATCTTCAAGAGGAAGCGTTATCGGGTAAAGCACCTCTTTCGGAAGTTTATCACTCACCTCACCTTCAGGCTGAAACACCGTCATCTGGCGGCACCATCGTAAGAATAGAGCGGGGTTTACCTTAAAGGCGGGCGACCAGAACAGCATCTGCTTTTTTTCCAGATCCTCTGTCGGCATGCGCGGGAGATTCGCCAGCCGGATCAGGTCGGCATACGATGAAAGCTCAACCCCATCCGCCTTGATTTTCATCCGCCAGAAAGGCAAGTATATCCAATCTCCCGCCAGGTCTGATGGAGGTGTTATGATATTGAAAAGTACAGGTTCAAGGGCAGTGCCCCCGCCGGTCCAGGCAGAGTGGCAATTTCGGCAAAGGAGGATATTGGAATCCTTTTCGCTTAGCAGGTCCCATCCGCATTGAGGGCAAAGCGTGGGAAGGAATATCGGCTTCCAATCATCCCGTTTCGACAGGGATGCCTGAAACTCCAGGTTTGAAAGGTCAATGCCGGACAGGGGTTTCTTTTCGAATGCATCATAAAGCCTGCCGTCTTTTATATAAAATGGCGAGTAAACCAGACTCATCACTTCCCCGATGTATCGAACCAATCCTGTCGTGCTTTGTGCCTGGTTATTGATGATGGCCTCTCGCTTTTCGGTGCCATATGGGAGGAGTGCGCCCTCTAGTGCATCGGAATAGAATTTTAGCTTTAATACCTGTGGGCGAAAACCAAGAGAAGGAGGCAGGCCCTGCATGGGTGATGCGAGCATGTTCATATCAATGAAGCACTGAACGATGTTGGACTCCTCGATGGAAAATGACAATCCCTTGAGACGCCAGTATGGAATGTAGAAGAGATCCCCATCCACGGTGGATGGCGGTGTAATGACATATCGGAAATAATCCCGTGTAACCAGGATATGTCTCGTCCGGCAGAAGATGCATGACAGGATTTGGTCGGCTTCTTCGAGGGTGACCGGCGCACCGCACTGGGGACAGGGTTGTTCAATCTGCCAGTCACTCATATTGTGGGCTGACCGCACTGTGTACAGAACTTCGAACCGGCAGGTAGATCCGTACCGCATTTGCCGCACCTAAGGGAAGAGGCAATCGTCTTTCCGCATGATGGGCAGAATTTGGAACCTGCAGGCGCTGTCTGCCTGCATGAAGGGCACACAATTCCTGCAGCAGGAGCTGCTTGCGGTGTCTGCGTCTTGAATGCGTCCGCAATCATGCCCGGCATCATTACTCCCACACCCATGCCAAGACCGGTCCCGGCCTGACCGGGGTTCTGAGCCGCGTCTTCCAGTGCCATAGCCGCTTTCATCTTGAGAAGTTTGTTCATGTCATCGAAGACTCCCAGTTTGCTCTTGTCATCAATGGCTTTCTGAACATCCGGCGGCGGGGTTATGGAGTTTATGAACAGTTCCAGCAGTTTGAGGCCGTATTGGGAAAATTCTGTTGTGATGAGCCCTTTGAGTTTCTCTGAAAGTTCATTATAGCGGGCGGGTAAATTGAAGATCGTGTCAAGCTTTTCACCCATGAAATCATTGAAGCGTGACACGATGACCCTATTCAGATATTCGCTGATTTCATCCGTGGTATAAATGCCCTGCGTCCCGACAAGACTATTGATAAAAAGTCTGGGATCGGCGATTTGCATGTTAAACATGCCGAAAGCTCTCAGCCGAATCAGCCCCAGCTCCTTGTCATGAAATGCCACAGGATCCCGTGTCCCCCAGGTCAGGTTTGGAAAAACTTTCATGTTGCAGATATAAACTTCGGCACGTAAAGGGCTTGTCATTCCCCAAGGGATGCTCATAAGTTTGTTCAATATGGGCAGGTTGGCCGTTTCGAAGGTGTGGCGTCCCGGGCTGAAGGTGTCGTGTGCCTGGCCATTGTAAAAGAAGACAGCATTCTGGCTTTCCCGAACGGTGAGCTGGGCACCCCATTTGATCTCACCGGAACCTTTTTCAGGAATACGGTGAACGAGCTCCTTGCCGGATTCATCAAACCATTCTATGACTTCCAGAAATATGACATTATTCGTTCCCATGAAACCCCCTCAAGCCCCCACACGGGGTAAAATATATTCGAAAACTTATTGAATCTAAATAATCGTATTCCATATGTCAAGGAGGAAGGGTTTTGATTTGCACTTTTGAATTGTTTGATATACGTTTCATCCATGCCGCAAAAAAACAGTTCATATGTGAACGTCTATCAAGGGAAAGCCCTTATTGCCGATCCCATTTACCAGTATGCGTCTTTTACGGTACCGGTAGCTGATGCCCCTGATGAAAAGACGGAAAAGGATATCATCGATTCCCCCTGGGTACAGAGGCTTCGGAGGATCTATCAACTGCAGAGCGCCCGATGGGTCTATCCTTCAGCCGAACATACTCGATTCCAGCACAGTCTCGGGACGATGCATATCGCCGGTGAATTCGGGAAGGAGTTGTATCCGAGCCTCAAAGCAGTCTGTCGCGAAATTCCTTCCATACATTATGTGGAAGAACTTCTTAGAGTGGCGGGACTGCTCCATGACGTCGGTCATGGGCCATATGGCCATTTTTTCGACGATCATTTTCTTCTTCAATATGGCATGACTCATGAAGATCTCGGCCGGCGGATCATCCTGCGCAAGCTCGGTAGGATGATTTGGCAGATCCGGCGCAGCCCCTATGGGCTGTTTGCGGATAAAGAACGGCTCGATCCTGAACAAGTAGCGTTTCTCATCAGGAAACCGGAGGATACAGAGAAGAATACGCCGCAATGGCTCCTTCTCCTCCGCCAACTGTTTTCCGGAATCTATACTGTGGATAATCTCGACTACGTCCAGAGAGACGGCTATATGACGGGGTTTTCGATGGATCTGGTTGATATCATCAGGTTGAGATTTTATACATTCTTCACAAAAGACGGCCTGACCTTGCACGAGGCAGGCGTTTCGGCCTTGAGGCGGTTCCTCAATGCCCGGTTGAATCTGTATGCGAATGTTTATTTCCACCGTACCACACGTGCCCTGGACCTGCACCTCCAGGAAATTTTCTGCGATACCATGAGGCAGATCTTCCCCTCCAACCCCATTGATGCGCTCGATGAGTATCTCCTCTGCGATGAGTGGAGTTTGTACCACAAGGTTTGCGGATGGCTGTCCGATGAGGACCCGCAGAAGCGGCGCCTTGGCAGGGAATGGCACAAGCTTTACAGCAGGTCGGTCAAGTGGAAGATGTCATTCTCCACAGAATTGTCCGTAGATCAGCTTCAGAGGGGTATCCGCTTTTCCCATGCGGAAGATTATGAGAAGCTTATCCGTGCATTTTTACCGCCGAATATGAAAAAAAAGGCTTTCAGAGTGGATCTGGCGACACAGGATCCCCGCCCGGTCAACCCCATGGCGGAAACAGAAAAGCGGATCAACATCTATAATGCGGCGACAGGTCGTGTTTCGACTGAACCTCTCCGTGAAATCTACCGCTTTATCCCGGCCAGGGTCGTTCATTTCCGCGTATTTTCACCCGATCATGACCATGATCAGATGATTGCCCAGGCAGCGGAAAAGGCCCTTGAAACACTTGAAGGCACATCAACGACAAATATATAGGCCAATGAAAGATAACCAACCTCGTGAAACGACCGATATGACTATCTTTGTCCGCACATCGGACGAGGAAACCATTGAGTGGAATCGTCAGCGGATCATCGATGCATTGATCCGGGAGACGGACATCGACCTGGAAGCAGCGGAAAAGATCAGCAAGGATGTTGAAAAGGAGATTTTTGCATCCGGGATAGCAGTGTTGACCGCTTCACTCATCCGGGAGCTCGTGGACGCCAAGCTTATCGAGCGCGGATATGAAAAAGCCAGACGCCTTCATACCCGTATGGGATTTCCCTTGTATGATGTGAGGCAACTCATCCGCCATCAGAACAAGGAGAATGCCAATGTGCCGCATGGGCCGGAGGGAACAAATCTTCTTCTGGCTGAGGGGATCAAACGTGAATATGCCCTTCATGACGTCTTTTCCCAGGAGATTACGGATGCCCACATAGCGGGGGATCTCCATCTTCACGGACTAGGATATATCGACCGCCCCTACAGTTCTTGTCAGACCCTCGAATACATTAAAAAGTTCGGGTTGAAGCTTCCCCACTCCATGACAGTGGCCCGGCCTGCCCGGCATGCCGAAGTTCTGTTGGCCCATATGGTCCGTTTTGGAACGATACTCCAGGGCTGTTTCGCGGGTGTTATCGGATGGGATGCCGTAAATTTTTCTTTTGCCCCTTATATCGGGAACCTTGATGACCGACAGGTGACCCAATTAGCCCAGCTTCTCGTATATGAATTTTCACAGTTGATGTCTGCGCGGGGAGGGCAGGTGATGTTTACAGACATTCATCTGTACTGGTATGTTCCCCCGCACCTAGCAAACAGACAAATTATCGGTCCGGGAGGCGAACCATTTGGTATCTTTAATGATTATACGGAGCAGGCACAGCGTTTTGCCCTGGCGCTTATGGAGGTCTTTCTCGAAGGTGATGGAGATGGAAGGCCTTTCGTTTTCCCGAGGCCGATCATTCATTTGTCGGATGCAGTTTTCGCTGTAACGGGCCACAATAGGGTGCTTGATCTGGCTTGCCGTCTGGCCATCGAAAAGGGGAATCCGTGTTTTGTTTTCGACCGTCCGGATGAATCGATAAATAGCTGCATGGGTATGCCGGTTGAAAAAGGAGAGGAAGCATGGAGATTCAGGTGTGCCACGCTCCAGAATGTCTCTATCAATCTTCCACGCCTGGGTTATCATGCAAAAGGAGATTCAGGGCACCTCTTTTCCCTGCTCGGTGATATGATCCGACTGGCTGCCCAGGCTCACTTGGAGAAGCGTGAGTTCCTTGATGGGTTGCTTTCCCTGGGGGATCAGGGTCCGCTGTCCGTGCTTGCCATGAAACAGGACGGAATTCCCTATCTGAGTCTGGATCGGACAGCCTGCCTGATCGGTATGGTTGGTCTCAATGAACTCGTGCAGATTTACAAGGGGCAGCCCCTGCATGCCTCAGATGACGCATTGGCCTTTGGCTTGAATATTATAGAGGAAATGGCCCGCCAGGCTGATATACTTAGCCATAAATTCGGCTGGCCGTTTCTTTTGTTTCAAACACCAGCTGAAAGCACAGCTTATCGGTTTGCCCGTCTGGATCTCAAGCATTTCTCACCGCTGCCGGGCCGTTTTGTAAAAGGCGACCTTGCC
>JBEKJA010000225.1:0-5311 GCA_050011475.1 Syntrophales bacterium | reverse complement strand
GTGGAAATGTTTTATAATCGTCAGAGGCGGCATTCGGCATTGGGATACAGGAGCCCGCAACAATACGAAAGGCTCCTGAATGAATCTTAACCTAGTGTCCACTTTTTCGGGGAAAGGTCAACTTGTAACCTTCACCCAATGATCCATCATCGAGATGGGCTGAATATTGTTAACCCAGTCCCAGAGAGGATACCTCATGTGGTGAGGGCAGGACCATTGAGGTCTCCAAGCGGATCATCTGTCGGGGGGGGCACCTTACCCCTTTTCAATAGAACGATGTAAATCCGCTATGGAGTTATACTAGCATTAGAATTTACCGATTATGTCATAATCGTGCTTGTATTTTAATAGGGGTGATAATTAACTACCTTGGGCAATTGAATGATATAATAATCGCAATTGCTCCAAAGAACCGTCAAATCCGGGGAGAATAGCCGGAGAGAAATTTACTCCAGGTAATCTTTAACAAAACATTTTCCTTTTTACAATTGGCCACATCTTACTTTTTTGACTATAACTAGTTTATGTCAATTATGAAAAGGGAGTTTTTTTCAGATCAATAGTTATCTAATATATTTTGTTTTTAATTAGAGGTTGATGACTTTTTTACTGCTGTATACATCACGAACACAACAGCAACGACTGTGCATAATGCAAAACTTGTTATAAATCCAGCCCGGATAGAAACCCATGTTATGATGAACCCTGTTAGAAGGGGCCCGGATGCCTGGCCCACATCCATAACAGAGGAAAGCGCGCCCATCGAAGCGCCCAGCTTGGTCTTGTCCGCAATGTCGCCTGTATAGGCACTGGTCGCAACAGTCGATAATGACATCCCGAGACCGAAGAGGAGAGAGACCGTTATTACAAGAATCTCGTTTGTGAAGAATGTCACATAGAACATGGCAGAACCAAGCACGATCAAGCCTATCGCTATCTGAAAGCGCTTATCGATCCTGTCTGCAAGTTTCCCGAAGAGAGGTTTTGTCAGCGCGATGGATAGGATCTGTATGGAGAATATAAAACCGATCAACTTGGCGCTAAACCCATTATCGGAAAGATAGATAGGAAGATATGTTTCGAAAGCGCCAAAAGCAAAATACGTGGCCATATCCACAAGGGCGGTGGAAACCAGGCGCCCGTCTCCAAAGAAATAGTTTATACTATCACGAAATTCTTCACGAGTCGGTTTCTTCTCCTGCTTCACTTCTTTGTCCTTTATGAAGAAGCAGAAAATAAAGGCAGGGATGGAAGCAATAAAGGCAGCTATATATACCAACTTATATGGGAACAACCCACCTTTATACATGAAATATGAGATGACCGCACCACCCACCATAGGTGCGATGGTCCGGCCGATGAGCGTTGCCGAGGAATAGGTTCCGAGCTTCTCCCCTTTGTTCTTGTCATAGGCCGTGGCAATGGCAGCTGATGCTACTGGCCCCAGTATCGCCGTGGCAAGACCGTGAAAGAATCTGACAGGAATCAGGAACCAGGGATTGGAAACTAGGACATATAAAAGCGGCGCCAGTAAGAAAACACTGCCCGAAATGATCAAGATCTTTCTTCTGCCTACCCTGTCCGATATCACACCGATAGGGAAAGAAAACAGGATTCCGGCTAGGGGGGAAATAGCTGAGATGATGCCAATGATCTCGGGAGTTCCGCCCATGCCTTTCACAAAAAGGGGAAGCACTGGGCTTTTGGACATGGTGGTGGTAAAAATGCCGAAGAAACCGATCAACGAGAGATAGAATATGAGGTTTCTTTTATAACGCTCGTCAAGCATATATTCTTTTAAATACAGTTTTAATGTAATCTTATTTTACTGTTCTCGATCCTCATTAACATTATCCTGCAACTAAAAAAAGTGTTGATAGGGGGCGATCCTTCTTACTGATTTGGTTCTAACTCTCTAAAATACATAATAATCCGCCGAAAGTTGTATTGACTCAAAAAAATATGTCTGTATTTATTTAAATTTAGGAGGGAAATGATGGGCTCTGGGAGGCAAACTTTCGTTAAAAAAGAACTATGTCCTGTTTTGGGGCGAACTGTATCTCTAAAGGGTATGCGTGTATCACGAAATGGTCAATCAGTTGTGGCAAAAAGTACCTGCTCCAATATAAGTAATTGCATTGAAACGCATTGCAGTACAGATAAAATTCCAGAGTGTTTACTCCATAAACTTGTATAAGCTTTCGTAACTCTCCTGCCATTCATCTTCGCGCTTTTTAAACCATTTATTACAATAAAAATTTCCAGTTGAAACCCTCATGCTGACGCGTCGGCACAAATAAAAATGAAAATTGCTTGCCCTTCAAATCCTCCCAGGGTAGCATATCGATAAGAGTATGAATCATAACCATGTGAAAAAAGGTCGACGCTTACTGGTGGTTAAGACCCCGGACTTGAAACTGACATGATCCGGTCATAAGAACAAAACAATGTTGCCATTGAGCATGAAGGAGAAATTTTAAAACCTCATCTGGCTATTCCACGTTTTAAAAAAAAGGGAGATAATGATTGGGGTGGGAAGAGATGTCAAGCACTTCGAGAGTCACAAAAAAGTAATCGCCATGGCAGGCCTTGATCCGGCTCTGTACCAGTCCGGGAAGATCGATCGGAAGGGAAAGATCTCCAAGCGAGGCAACAGGCATCTCAGGCGGGTCATCTGGCAAATGACAACAAAAGTTATTCAATTTAATGAAAGATTCAAACAGTATTATCTGAAGCGAATCCAAGATGGACTGCCCTACAAAAAGGCTGTATTAGCCACGGCTCACAAGCTCATCAGGGTTATGTTTGCTATGTTGACCAATGAAACGCTATTCAATGCAGAAATGAATTGATGATAGTTGACTGTAATCCTTATTTCTCAAATTTTAAATTTTATGCTAGTTTACAATCAGTAATCGTTGGCGTTTGATTATTAGCAAGGATACATATAAACGATGTTAAATATCAAAAATGCGAGGAAATATGGCAACGTCAAAAGATGAATTCGTAGAAATCGTTAAGGAAATTCGTGAAGTAATAGCATCTGATGAATGTATTGAATGTTCATGCCCTAATATCAGATGTGAACTACACGGCAATTGTTATAATTGCGTACGAGTATACAGACACTTTGGTCATCATGTGCCAAGGTGCCTTCAATTCATCATAGATAAGAAAGTCGCAAGCATTTCCCAAACAATAGAAAAAGAATTGGGAAAAAGGTCAAAAACACCTGATGAATATTACGACCATTTAAATTCTGTAATGCCCAAAACCGACAGTTAACAATTCGCTGGTGCTAACGCAAAAATGACTTTAGTCAAATATATGATTATTTATTGCTTACTAATACCTTTCGCTATGCACTGGTTTTTATTTCTTCCTTCCTGAAAGTGTTTAGCAGACAAATTTCATTTTCATCATAGATTTCTTATGAAAACCGTGATGTAATAAAATGTAAGAATGTGGTGATTAAGTAAAAGGTCTGAACCTTTTACCCCCATATAGAGGGTGTTATGGGACTGATTATTGAAACCTCGTGATCGAAAGAAAGCGGGGTTTTGTGTTTCAAAGCAATTATTTTGTATTTGAGGGGGGATATAAAAAGGTTACAGAAGGAAGAATTGAATTTATCGAAAGGAAAAGATAATGAAAAACGAAGATCGTATAAAATATTTAAAAATTGTATTGGTTTATTTCTGAATAGTAGCAATAATTGAAGTTTACCCACTTGTGCTTATCTGGCCATCCGGATGGGCATGGCATGGAGAAGGCCATCCCGGCGGGTATATTAATTGTTAGCATCTCAGTGAAAGGCATTTGGTGAGATTATGCCAACAACGAATATGAAAACCGTATCTCTAGTTCTTGGGAGTGGCGGCGCTCGAGGTTTAGCGCATATTGGTGTAATTCATTGGCTTGAAGAAAATGATTTCAAAATTAAATCTATAGTCGGTTGCTCAATCGGTGCAGTAATAGGGGGAATATATGCTGCCGGAAAATTGGATGAATATGAGCAATGGGTACGTTCCATAACGAAAGTCGATATAGTCACTCTACTAGATCTTTCGTGGGAAAAGAGCGGACTAGTGAGGGGTGACAAACTTATCAATACCTTGATCAATTTAGTTGGAGAGAAATTGATCGAAGATCTCACAATTTCATATACGGCTGTTGCGACTGATATAAAAGGCCAGAAGGAAATATGGATAAAGTCGGGTAGTCTCTTTGATGCTATGAGAGCCTCTTTCGCAATACCTCTTTTCTTTACTCCATTCAAGTACAAAGGGGTCAATCTTGTTGATGGAGGGGTTTTAAATCCTGTGCCTATTGCGCCAACGTTTGGTGATGAAACTGATATGACTATTGCTGTAAGTCTGGGTGGCCACTCAGAGAGTCCAGAAAAGCTGAGTGTCGTGAGTGCTGCTCCAGCGTCCCCTTCATCTCCGTTCCGTGAAAAGATCGATCGCTTTATAAACCGCCTCCAGCAATCCGTGACAAGTAGTAGCAGTCGAGATTGGGGTGTGTACGACATCGCCATTCAGTCATTTGAGGCTATGCAGAGAACCATAGCACGCCAAAAGCTTGCTGCTTACCCACCAGACATAGTCATAGAAATTGCCAGGAACGCATGTCAGACATTGGAGTTTAATCGGGCATCCGAGATGATTGAATTGGGACACAGAAAGGCAAAAGAGTGCCTATCTCAAGCTGTGTTGCAAAAGTGGAACGTTGAACGCTAACAACCGCATGGTTCGGACTAGTGCAAGCGCCAGCCGAACATGTATACTGTTGCACTTTTCAAATCGTAATTCACAACGTCAGGACTTTTTAAAGTCGTTTGTTTGTAGGAGAAATCCTCTAACATTTCAACTTATTGAAATACAAGGGCTTACATCCATTTACGGAAAGAGAATGGGTTATGAACAGGGTTGTGTCTGGAAAGTTAGCATTTGCTTCTTACTGAAAGAGTTAAGGTATTGATCCTTTATTTTTATTGTGGATTTAGAATGAAAATCATTATAGCATAAAATTACGACATTTTGATATGAGTCCCAGACCCTTCAACCCTAAATGAGGGTAACATGGACTGATTATTGAAACCCCGTAATCGAAAGACAGCGGGGTTTTGTGTTTTAAAAGGTTAATGATCACGAACTATTTTTGAAAGGAGGAGAATCAATGTCTGAAAAGACAAATATTAGATGGGGATGGCTCATGGGAATGTATATTTACACTATTGTTATAGCGGGATTTCTTGGTGTGGGAATAATTGTTATGTCATAGGTGATAAAATTGAAGCTTCCATGGC
>JBEKJA010000224.1:0-5311 GCA_050011475.1 Syntrophales bacterium | reverse complement strand
GACCGTATCTGAAACACTCGAAACAGATGCTGACCTAGATGCGGTACGCCGTATGTTCAGTATGCTTTTTGACTTTTGTAAGGAAGTATTTCCAAATTTTCAGATTATTATTCTTGAACATGCAAACCTACCTGACGATGATTACAAAGAAGCTTTAGTAGAGCCCCCGTGGACTGGTGTACATGGATTGATCCCTCCTGACTGGCCAAATAGATCACCCGAAGATGTATAAAAGAGTTATATTTGCGAAGGGAATATCGTTGTGATATCAGAAAATATACAAAATGCCATTCCTATAACAGTGCTTGTAACGCTTATATTATTCGTTTTAAAAGAGTTCATAGAATCCATAGAAAAATATAAATCCAATAAAAGAAAAAAGGAAGCTGTGAGTCTAGTACTTGCTTACGAGATCGAACTAAATCACTGGGCGCTAAGAACATTTTTTCGCTTGTTAAGGAGATTGACTGAAGTTTTTAGTGAATATCCTCAAGCCAAATATCGATTGCAGATTGCATATGATGGATCAGAACATTTAAGGTTAAAGCGAGAACCTGAAGAGACAATAGAAGAAGGTCAATCGATTCCACCATTTGTAAATGAACAATTTAAAAGGCTGCTTCCGATAATAGCAGAGCTGGATAAAACTTTGTTCAAGCTATTAGAAGAAGCTTACACAAAAATTGCCGACCTTGAACATTTCAGAAGAATAGTTGTGGAGTTTCTCGCGGGTGGTGATACGATGCCAGAAGATGGTAATAGAGAGTTTTTTATACCCAAACTTTCGCAAGAAGAAAGAAATTATTACGACCCATTGAATTTGGCATATCAAAAGTTGACAGGTAAACCTTTGAAAGAATGGAAGTTGAGATAGATAAATAGGGGATTTTAAAAAAAGTAATGGTTGTTTGCCAAGTGGTTCCACCGGGCAACGCAAACTCTGGCTCCCGTAATACCTTACCTTTCGGTAAATAAAGGAGATTAATATGAGGCTATACGATCATTTGCCTTATGTTGAAAGACCTGATCTATCGCCATTTCTTATTCATCTAACAAAGAACACTGAAGACGAAGACGGCTATTCTGCCTTCGATAATTTGGTAAGCATTCTCATAACTGGTGAAATATGGGCTAGTAATAAGAAAAAAGGCTTTATAAAAGGATCTAATGGCGCTTCATGCTTTATGGACGTTCCATTTATTTCCTTAAAATATATCCTGAATAAGGACGCAGCTAATCCAAAGAATCCAAAATATGAACCATTCGGCGTAGTCATTACAAAAGCCACAGCCTATAAAAATGGTGCGCGACCTGTTCTTTATTTGTCGAATGAAGAGATCGATAAAATTAATGTCCCTAATGAAGAACTTTGGCGAGTTGTAAGATTTGAAGGAATAGAAACTAAAGCAGTAAATTGGACCCATGAAAGAGAATGGAGAGCAAAGGGAAACTTTCAGCTTCCCAGAGAACCAATCGCTTCACTGGTCATGAACACTAAATTCGTTAGCGAATTGGAGTCATTAATTTCAGAACAGTCTTCAAATTTCAAAGCAAGGCCAAAGAGCGTAATACCGATCAATGTGATCAGTCAGGGCCTCCCATATCTTTAAATGCAATGAAATCAAACTTGGCTGAATGTGCATTTCAGGAATAAGCATTTTGTTGACTACACAAGTCAGCAATTCCTAAATGGAAGAAATTTGAATATTACCAACTGGAATGATTGATTCCTACGAACGTTGGAGTTCAGCGGACGCCGGATGCTGTCGCTGGAACGAAGGGTTAAGTTTGGGGTTTCTTCGCGCCGAAGTTTTTTATTTCGCTCCATGACTTGCGCTCCATGTTTTCGATATCGGCGCTGCTCAGTTCGAAGTCTTCCGGTGCTGGAGGCTTGCCGACCGGTGATTGCTGCCATTCGTAAAGCGCCTGGTTGTAGAGTGCTTGCTTAATGCAGTACCGAAAAGCCTTCTCGTGACCTGCGTCCTTAAAGTTGTTTGCCTTCGCGTCATCGCGGCGCCAGGAGGCGGCAAGCAACCAGTGATGATACGCGAATTCGTATTGGGCAGTTGCGTGGTACTGCGAAGCGTGCTTTTCGAGCCCGTGATATTCGGTATTGTTCTTGGCAGGGACGCGTGAGTCGACAACGTCTGGGCGGTGGGCGTCCCAAGGATATTCATCTCTCATGCAGGGAAAGAGAGTCGTCAAACCTTGCGATCCCCCAAAGTGCAGTTCAAGGAACTGCTTCGCAAGGTTGCTGTACTCGGACTTCCATTCAAAGCGCATGGCCGCAACTCATGAGAAACCTAACATCGGGCATCAGCGAGAGGTTGCTTTATAGCCAATTCGCTGCATGCCCTGATTATCGCTGGCATTTATAAAATGTATTTTGATGCTTCACTCCATTTACTCTCAACCTCGGAGAGTATTTTGTCTTTTATGTCCACGCACTCAATGATATTCATGATTTTCTTCCCAGCATCTTTTAGAGAAGAACCTATGAGCCAGCAACGATCATTGAATAGAATAAACCTGTCATGAAGCTTTGGGTGTTGCCTCACCTCAATTTGACACCCTTCGGCTATTAGATCTTTCAAGCTACTGTTGAAGCCGTTTCCGATCGAATTAGGGTATTGCCCGGTTAGGAGCCTTATTGGATGCTCGACACCGCGAAGACAATCAAGGGTACCTATACCCACATAGTTATCAACTATGGTAACAGTTGCGCTTGCCGCGCTGACAAGGTCCCTAATCTCCGATTTTGCCGTGAATGGTTTGTTCTCTGGCACACTCAGTTCTTCGGGTAGTCTTCCTTGGTCAAGACAATTAGCGATCCGCTCCAAGTCGTCCACCATTCTGCGGTGAAACTCCTGCGTGTCCCATTTGCTGTGAGCAGCGCCCTTTCGTGCCCGGTTCAAAAGACTCGGAACAATTGTTTCTAAGAATCGCCTTCGGTTGTCGTATTCCATTTGTGTAACCAGTAATCTGGCAAATTTAACGTATGAGAATTCTATCTCTGCTCCACTAAAATCAAGATCGAGGTCGACCAGTTCACAAAGATCGATTAGCTCTTTTGTATCTTCGTAATATGTTTTGATTGCGTCAGCGAGTACAGGAACATTACTGATTTTCATAGGTCCTTCATCCTTTTAGATGATAACGACGAGGTCACCAGGAAGCAGGTTTATTGCCGATCCGGTGCAGCGAATCGTTAGATTGCTTTATCGTTTTTGTACGCCCGTCATCTTTCCCAAATGTCAATATTTTAGTACTGCTTGCGCCCCCTGTGACGGGTTCTTCACGTGAGACGGACTGTTGAATCACGGCCTGCTTCTGGCGCTCAACGGGAGTAATGTACCGTCCGATCGCCCAGCCCCCAATTCCCGTCACGATGGCGATAACGACCGTGACGATAATCTGGAGGAATGTCATAGGCTGTTGTTCGATTGCCCTCTTTAGCCAAGACTTGCTCGCCTCGACAACAGCTTCAAAACCATTGTTCGTCACCCTTACGGCAGGGTTTTTGCGTACCACGGACCCCATGCTGTCCTGTTCGTAATTAAGATACGTCTGTTGGATAAACCCTTCCTCATGTAGAGTATTAAAGTCGTAGGCCAAGTCACTACTGCCTTCGTAGGTGGGGGTTTCAGAATCAACGAATTTGGTCCCTCCAGCGAAGCCTTTTAAGTCAAGCGACGGTGCAACCTCTGAAAGGGCAAGTTTGAAGTCATGGCGTCCCTTCGCCTTGCACGCGAGCTCCTTGAGTAGCGTCAACCGCCGTTTCTTCAGGGCTTCGACTATCATTGGTACCCTCCCGCAACGCCTAATGAATCCGGGCAGCGACTGTAGTACTTGCTGAAGGCAAGGGCGGACCAGCATGCCGGGTGGTGTGGAGGATGGGGGAGAAAAACCACCGGCTGCTCGATTAGCTTGAAACTTGATTATAGCTGAAATCACATGAGTAGTGATTTTATTTCTGCGCGATTTTGTTTTGATGGTGTATCCATGATGCATTAATTGTATATACTTTTACGATTTTTTACGAAGTCGGGTTTCCCATACTAAAAGTTTATCCTCCGCTAATTTATTTATTTCTTCTTCAATTTCACTTATCCGTACGCTACATAGCAGAATCCAAGCCCTAACCCTCCACCAAAAGAATAGAATTGCTATGACAAGAATCCCCCCCATAATTAATTCTATTTGCCCTTCTTCATTTACAATAAAAACAGCAAGGGCTACTATGATACCTGTTACAGTAAAACGACTTTGAATTCGAGAAATAATTTCTGATCGTAGAGAGTCGTATTCCTTAAGTAAAACGTCAATCTTTTCTTTTGGTGACATCTGAATTCCCTCCAATATTTTCTAAAATCATTATTTGCCTAAAGAAGCCAACGTCGCCTGAATAGGTAAACAAAATATCCTGTCAAGGCTTCAAGAAACATTTTTTGTTTTAGCCAAAATCCTACTACCGGATTAGAAAATTTAAGTTCTTTTGGACGATGAGTCATTCCTTTACATACAAAATTCAATTGTCTTAAACGCTGATATTTAACATGTGTATTAAGTGCAAATTCTAAGCGATATCCTTTTATTTCTATATCTTCAAGATCATCGAATATACGCCGATGAATGGCACGTTGACCAGTTAAAATAGGAAGGCTGTGCAGAAATATCATATTCAAAAAATATCCTCTATCAAAAAGCCCACAAACCATATCAGCCTCATTTGCAAGTATTGGTTTAACTAACTCTTTAATATGATTAGGAGTTAATCCTATTAAATCAGCATCAAGAAAGACGAGGATATTGGCTTCTGTAATAGATACTCCTTTTCTAATTGATTGTCCTTTACCTTTTATTTCTTCTCTTATTACTCGTACTCTACCCAATTTAGCTATTTCGGCTGTATTATCTGATGAACAGTTATCGACAACGACTATTTCTGCTACATGTTCACATTGAATGGACGATGTTATAACATCTCTTATAGTTATGGCTTCATTATGAGCTGGGATGATTACTGCGACTTTAAAAATAACTACCCCTCCTATTTCACTAAATTTGATTGTAATTAATTATGCAAGTTAATAATAGGCATCAGCGGCGTGGGTGAAAGCCCGTCCGAATGCATGCCTTTGTTGGGCTTAAATAATTTATTATGATGATATAGGACTATCCGTATATCATAGATGTAGACTTGTGACAGAGTAAAGACCATTTATAAATCCTTCTTACCACCAGTATTAGCATGATCCATCGTGGATGGTGCCAGAATATTAAAGATAACTGGTTGAAAGCGTGTAAACCA
>JBEKJA010000223.1:0-5315 GCA_050011475.1 Syntrophales bacterium | reverse complement strand
GCTTATAGGTTTCCGTCAAGTCTATCGAGATACGCCACATATCTCCTTCCTCCTTCATCCGAACGACCTTGCCAATCAGGTCTATTTTGCCATGCTTTCCAAATTCAACTGAGATACTTATGCCGCCTGGTGAAAAACGTATCTTCGAAAGAACGCACAAACCACTCAATGAGAAATCCACTAACTGCACCAATTTCCCTCCAACTATGACTTCACCCTGAGCAGTTGTATTTCCGACATCATTTACAGCATAACGTTGATATCTGCGGGCGTCATTCATCCAAGAATCTCCTTTAGAGAAACTGATTAACGGAGCATACGTCAATTGTCAAGAGTCGAACCTTTCTGCCCGTATTAAATAATGGTTTCCAACATTACATGAACATTGCTTATTGAATAACTGAATAAAATATATTGTAGTCAAATGATTAGCGTTTGAAATCTTGAATGCGTGGACTAATTGTCAAAATCACAAGTACAGGAAGGAACTCTTTAATTTTGGAACAGGTTTTTGAGAATAAAATATAATTCCTTTGATTAAAATACATCTTTAGATTTTTGTATTATCATCTGCTTATTTTTTGTAAGAAAAATAGCTGTGTAAAAACCATCCAAGAGTAAAGCCAATCAGCAATGCGAAGAGGATCAATATTTCCCTTGACATGGAAATACTCCAGAATAAAAAGCGTACCTCAACAACATCAATATTCTGAACAATGAATATCAGTGACAGTGCAGAAAGAAATAAAATAAATATCATTTTAAATTTCATTTTTCCATTTCACCGCCTTTTTTTAAAATAGAAGTTTCACAATCCAACTGATTATTATAGTGACACCCATATTAAGTTCGCACCTTGTTTTTTTGCTACTTTTTTCCCCGTTGGTCAACACTTTTGTAGCTTCAATGTTTTCCTGAGTCTTTTCTGAAGTTTTCGGTGTTTCTTTGCGTTCATGTATGCCCAATACCTATCATCACAGAAAGAGTTTTTCAATTCTTGTTTATTATTTGGAATGTTGTATAGACAAATTCTAATGAAAAAACAACATTTCAGGAGGAAGTAACAAATCTTGCTGTTTACTTGGAATCTATCACACCTGGTAAAACTTTTGAAATTTAACCTTTCAAATGGTATACTTTAAATGATATTCACTTGACCAAAATAACAATTGGAAAGGATATTGACCATGAAGATCACTATTCTGGGAGGCTGCGGTGCCGTAGGCAGTGTCGCACTGAAAACAGTTGTGGAAAGTAGAGTGTTTTCAGAAATACTCATCGCGGATATAAATGAGGAGAAAGCTTCGGAAATAGCCTGTTCATGCGGATTGGAAGGAGCACAGGCTTGCCGGGTGGAGGCAGTTGATATGAAAAGCGTCAGGTCGGCCATTCATGGTTCGTCTGTTGCGCTCAACTGTATCGGGCCCTTTTATAAATACGGTCCCGGTATCCTGCTTGCAGCGATCGAGGAAGGCATCAATTATGTGGATGTTTGTGATGATTTTGATGCCACGGAAGCCTGTCTCGCCATGGATGAAGCCGCCAGAAAGGCCGGGGTCTCGGCACTCGTTGGTATGGGAAGCTCCCCTGGCATAGCGAATGTCCTTGTCAGGTTTGCCGCCGAAGAACTTCTTACTGAGGTGGCGTCTGTTGATATATACCATGCACATGGGGGTGAGGCCGTTGAAGGTCCGGCGGTGGTGAAACACAGAATTCATTCCATGTCCGTTCCTATCCCCGTATTCATTGACGGCAAGTTTAAACGGCTGGATATGTTCAGCCCGGAAGGCATGGCTTTCGAGGAAAGAGCTGAATTTGCAGATGTCGGCACTTATGATGTATACCTGTATCCCCATCCTGAAACGATTACGCTGCCCAAGTATATAAAGGGGGTGCAAAGGGTAACGAATCTTGGACTCGTCCTTCCGCCCGCCTATGCGGAACTTATCAAGGGAACTGTCCGGCTGGGAATTGTTGGAGATCAGCCAATCATGGTGAACGGCAATCCTGTTATCCCGCTTGAATTTGCTGTCACGTACATTCTCTCCAACAGGGACCGCCTCACCCGGGAGGCAGGCATTATTGAGGCCATGGGATGCCTCAAGATCGTTGTTCGGGGAATAAGGAAGGGAGAACCCGCGACGTTTGTTTTTTCCATGTCGTCCCGGGGCCGCGGCATGGGGGAAGGAACGGGGATTCCCGCTGCCCTTGGCGCAATTCTAATGGCAACCGGAAATATCAAAGAGAAAGGAGTTTTGCCACCGGAGGCATGTGTTGTTCCTGCAGATCTCCTGCAACTGGCAAGAGAGCGGGTTCATATGGATGGCAAGAGTGGTATGCCCCTGACCATTGAACATATCAAGGCTGACGGAACAGTCGAGAAAATAGCATTGTAATTTGCATGAGAAGGTGGGGCGTGCCCACCCGAAAAACGCCGAAGAAGCTTGAGCTTGATGATTTGATGTAGCACAAGCCTTAGATGAGTGGTATGAAGTTTCCGTGAATCGCATAACTTCTCCTGAACGAATACCTATGACCGGCGTGATTCTCTCCGGAGGAGAATGCAGGCGAATGGGTTTCAACAAGGCTTTGATAAAAATCAATGGTGAGCGCCTTATTGACCGGACAGTGAGAATTTTCAAGAATCTTTTCCCGGAAGTGATCCTGATAACAAACGAATCGATAGCCTTTCTTGATTTGGATGTTAAGATCGCCTCCGATATTATCCTAGGGAAGGGACCTCTTGGCGGCATCTTTACAGGCCTTTTTTATGCAACCCATACGCACGCATTTGTATCCGCATATGATATGCCTTTCACCAATCCCGACCTCATCTCCCACATGGTTGCATGTACTGCAAACTATGACATTGTTGTCCCCCTTACACCGGAAGGGTTTCAGCCTCTTCATGCCATTTATGCCAGGGCCTGCAAGTCCGAAGTGCGACGTCTCATCAACAAAGATCTGCTGAAAATCAATAGTTTATATAAAGATCTGCATACACGCATACTAGAGCCTGATGAAGTATCGAATTATAACACAGAGGGGAAAGTTTTTTTCAACATCAATACCAGGCAGGATATCACTGAAATGGGAATTTTGATATAAAAAGGGTGGCCGCAGTATCTAAACCCTTTTGTCTATGAATTCAAATCAAATAAATCAATGCAAGGAGGATTCCATGGCAGAAAAGTTCATCAGCATTCGCAACCTAAAGTTTATCATTTATGAAATGTTGAAAGCCGAAGATCTGACCCGGTACCCTTATTTTCAGGATCACAGTAAAGAAACTTTCGATATGGTCTTGGATACGGCTATGAAGATGGGCAAGGATATCCTCTTCCCGGCCTTCTCTGAAATGGATAAGAAACCACCGGAATTCAGCAAGGGAAAGGTCTACGTTCATCCCGTGGTGGAAACAGTCATGAAGGCCTGTGGTGAGAGCGGTTGGATCAGTGCCCACTTTTCATATAATCATGGTGGACAGCAGATCCCGAATATCATCATGACGGCTTTCCGGGGAATCTTTGCTGCAGCAAACTACTCTGCGGCTGTCTATCCATTTCTGAACACTGGTGCAGCCCACCTGATCCTCAATTTCGGCTCCAAAGAATTGATCGACACTTACGTGCCAAAGATGTTTTCAGGACAATGGCAGGGAACCATGGCATTGACGGAGCCGCAGGCCGGCTCCTCCCTCACGGACCTGACATCGACAGCGACACCGCATGCAGACGGCACATACCGGCTCAAGGGACAGAAAATCTTTATCTCCTGTGCGGATCATGAATCGGTAGAAAACATTGTTAATCTTCTCCTTGCAAGGATAGAGGGTGCGCCTCCCGGGATCAAGGGTGTCTCTTTGTTCGTTGTTCCGAAGCTCCGCCCTGATGAAAAAGGTGGACTTGTGAGCAACGATTTAACCTGTATCGGCATCTACCACAAACTTGGATACCGGGGCGCTCCTATCACCCAGCTTTCCCTGGGGGACAACGACGACTGCCGGGGCTGGCTTATCGGCGAGCCTAATAAAGGCATCAGATGCATGTTCCAAATGATGAACGAAGCACGGATCGAAGTGGGTATGGGAGCGGCGGCCATTGCTTCAGCCGCCTACTATGCTTCCCTTGATTATACGCGACAGCGCCCGCAAGGCAGGAAAATCACATCGAAGGACCCCAGTGAACCACAGATCCCTATTATCGGGCATGCAGACGTCAAGCGGATGCTCCTGTTTCAACGCGCAATCGTTGAAGGGGCTCTTTCCCTGCTTTTCCATTGTGCAAAATACGTGGATCTCGTTGCCGTGTCGGAAGGAGAAGAGAAGGAGAAGTATGAGCTGCTGCTGGAGATACTGACGCCAATCGCCAAGACATATCCTTCCGAAATGGGCATATTGTCGGTCAGCCAGGGGCTTCAGTGCCTGGGCGGCTATGGTTACTGTGATGAATTTCCCCTCGAGCAGTATTACCGCGATGTGCGCATCCACCCGATACATGAAGGAACCACCGGCATTCAGGGGATGGATCTGCTTGGAAGAAAAGTGGTCATGAAGAACGGGAAAGCCCTATTGGTGTTTCTATCCGAGATCGAGCAGGCCGTAGCTGCAGGCCGAACGATACCCGAGTGTGAAGCGGCTGCAAAGTCCCTGGCGGAAGCTGTGGAGATTCTCAAGGAAGTAACCCAATCCCTGGCGGGACTGGCCATCCAGGGCGAAATAGAAAAGTTCCTGGCGGATGCCACACTCTATCTCGAGTTTTTCGGTATCATCACAATTGCATGGCAGTGGCTGCTGCAAGCAGTTGCCGCTTCAAAAGCACTGGGATTAAGCCCCTCTGATCAGGATAAAGATTTCTACCTGGGAAAGATTCATACATTCCGGTATTTCTTCGCTTATGAATTGCCGAAGATCAACTGTCTCGCCGCCCGTCTGCAGAACAGTGGAGACGGGCTGACGATTGCTATGAAATTCGAATATTTCGAGTGATCTGGCTCTTTTTAATCAAAAGGGGTTGACTGCTTAAGGTCAACCCCTTTTAGGTCATGGGTATAGATGAATATCTTTTCTTGACAAAAATATCCGTTGGCACTATCGAATCCGTAACTAGTTATAAGATCAAGCATTTTATTGACCTTGAGAGCCCTGGCATGATTGAAACGAAGAGCAATACTGATAAAGGCTTCATTTCCGGGAAAAAAGAGGTCATCTTCAATTATGAAAGGTTTGCTTTATGATAATCCTATCGTATTTTTCATTATTTATACGATTATTATCGTAGGCGCATCCTGGGGTATTACTACCTTTGTTCTGGACG
>JBEKJA010000222.1:0-5392 GCA_050011475.1 Syntrophales bacterium | reverse complement strand
GAGGAAAGGACTCCCCCACCTTCGGGCTGCCGAAACCGCAACTGCTTATCTCGGATAACAACAATTGCTCACTGCTGGTGAAATGGTTCGATGTTTACCATCGCGAATGGGGCATTCCCCATTTTATCCTGGATGTGCCATTCTGTTACGAAACTCAAAACGCCTATGACCTTGACTATATATCATCCCAGTACCAAGACCTTATTCGGACCATCGAGGAGATGAGCGGGCAGAAATTCAATGATGATCGTGTACGGAAAGCATTACAGAATACCAATGAGGCATTCACACAATGGAAGCGTTTTCTCAAGGCGGCGGTACATCGGCCGGCAGGGCTCACCGTCTTCGATTCATTTATTCAGATGGCCCCATTCCTTACATCGAGGGGGACCAAAGAGTTGGCCGAACATTACCGGTTTCTAGCCGATGAGACCGAAAAGAATATCACGCGAGGAATATTCCCGGTTCCGAACGAAAAGTACAGGCTGCTATGGGACAACATCGCGCCCTGGCATCAACTGAGCAAGATGTCTTCACGCCTGGCGGAACTGAACACGAATCTGATTGCAGCTTCATACACCTATTGCATGGGAAGCCTAGAAGGCGAATTTGACCTTTACCGATATGAAGGGGGCGACCCGCTACACTATCTGGCGCGGACACAAAACTTTTCCGTCTGCCCGCATGGACTTGAGCTTCGCTATAAGGCAATGAAAAAAGCCGTCGAATCAATCGGCATCGACGGTGTCGTTTTTGCCAGCAATAGAAGCTGCAAGCCATATTCACTCCTGCAGATGGATCTGATGAAGCGCGTTACGGAACAGCTATGCATACCAGCCGTAATGATCGATGTAGATCACGCTGATCTTAGAAAATACAACGAAGAGACGGCGTTCACTCGTATCGAAGCATTGCTGGAGGCAATCGATGCGAGAAGGCAAAACATATCTACCTCTCCATCCCATCCTGCATTGGCTTGAGGCTCAGCGGATATGGTTCCCTTTTTCGATCCCGCAGAGTTCTTTGGCGCGTTTCTGCTTTTCTTTCATGTTCACCAGCCGTCCGATCATGATCCTCTGCGCCTGGGGTGAACCGGCTCCATGCATGGACTCTGTCAGGTATCCGACCGCCGCTGAGCCGAGGGTCAGATTCTCAATAAGCCGCAAGATTCGCATACGATGTTCCGTAGATATTTCATATTTTGCCTTGAAGTACTTTTCCACCCATTTGCCGACATCGGGAGACTCCAGGTCAGCCGCTGAAGGCAGTGTTACCATGACCCCGCCTGCAATATCCTGAGCCAGCCTGGCTATTTCATAAGGAAACCGCGTGATGTTCTGTTTATGGACATTGGCAAGAAGAACATCAACCAGATAAGTGCCGCTGTCTTCACGGTGTCCTTCCGACGCACAGGCGATACATCCGCAGTACAGTGTCTCATTCAATTGATTCATTTCGATGATTTTATCCCTGATATGGGAAGCCCTCTCAGCTCCATTATATTCGGCGACCGTCTGTGCCGCACCGATGAGTACATCCCCCACACCGACTTTGCAGGCGTAACTTTGCCTATGATAGGCGGCAAAATTCTCTATAAGCTGTGTGGTGAAGTCGAATTCCTTGTACATGAATACCCTGTCCCAGGGTACGAAAACACGATCAAAAATGACAAGGGCTTCATGACCTCCATAGAACATGTTCCCACGATCTATGGTCATGCCCTCGAGTTTACGCGTATCGCTGGACTGTCTGCCAATGATATAGGAGATGCCTTCGGCATCACTCGGGAGGGCAAACGAAATGGCATAATCCTTGTCTTCCTCCCTCATGGTGATGGTCGGCATCACAATAATTTCATGGGAATTCACGGCACCGGTCTGATGTGCTTTTGCACCGGATACGACAATGCCGTCCTTATGCTCTTCAACAACATGCAAAAAGAGATCGGGGTCTTCCTGCTGGTGCGGAGAAAGCGACCGGTCGCCTTTGGGATCAGTCATGGCGCCGTCCACAGTCAGATCATTCTCCTGTACATATCTGAGGTAATTTATGAATCGTGCATTATAGTCGGTCCCATACTTCCGGTCGGTTGCATGGGTGGTTATGGACAGAGCATTCATGGCATCCATCCCCACGCAGCGTTGGAAACAGCATCCGGTAAGGGACCCCATAAGTCTCCCCATTTTGCTCTTGTTGACCAAATCATCCGCGCATTGATGAATATGACAGAAACGATTGATTTTACTTCCCGACAGATGCGATGTGGCTGTCAGGATATCCTGATACTCAGGCCGATGCGCAAATTCATAGGTGGCAGCCACGGCATTCATGGATGGCCTGATGATGGGATTATCCGCGATGCTTTCTATCCTTTTTCCGAACATATAAACCTTTAGTTTAAGTTTTCGGAGACTTTCCTCATACTCCCTGGCATTCATTAATTTTCCCATAACGCACTCCTTTTTAATGACAGGTATTGCTTGCTCTTATTACATGTATCATATTTCGTTTCAGAGTATAATAATTTATGGAAATTTATGCATAGATGTGTAAAAAGACAAGTCTTCTTGAATAATTTATCAGATTTTACTTTCATTTTGAATCTATCATGGGGGAGGACAGTCGCAATATGCGCGAAGTCGATATGATTCTCAGCGGGGCACTCCTGCTTACAATGGACGACAGAAACACACAAATTGACCATGGTGCCATCGCCATCAAGGGCGATATCGTTGTCGGGATAGGTTCCAGGGAGGAAATTCATCGCCTGTTTATTAGCCCGGAAGAGATACACGAATCCCATGGCCTGATTATGCCCGGCCTGATAAACTGCCACACCCATGCCGCCATGACATGCTTCCGGGGCATGGCGGATGATATGGCCCTTATGGACTGGCTGAACCATTATATCTTCCCGGCAGAAGCCAAAAACGTCAATCCGGACCTGGCTTACTGGGGCAGTATGCTTGCCTGTGCCGAGATGATCCGCGCCGGAACGACGACTTTCAGCGATATGTACATCTTCGAGGATGAAACGGGCCAGGCTGCCAAAAAGGCCGGAATGCGCTGCCTGATCGGCGAGGTCCTTTTCGACTTCCCTTCCCCTAATGTGAAATCCCCTGCAGAGGGTCTCACGTATACCCGCAAGCTTCTGAACAAATGGGCTGATGATCCCCTGGTAAGTATCATGGTCGAGCCCCATGCGCTTTATACCTGTTCTACGGAACTTTTAAAGGATGCCAAAGCCATAGCTGATGAATTTCAAGTACCTTATGCCATCCACCTGTTGGAAAATAAGGCGGAAGTGATGCGGATCAGGGAAAAATTCGGTATGAATGTTGGAGCTTTTCTACAAAGTATCGATTTCCTGACAGAGCGGTTCTTTGCCTTTCATTGTGTTTATATGAATGAGCAGGATATTCAGCTTTTTGCAGATCACGGCTGCAAAGTGGTTCACAACCCTGAAAGCAATATGAAACTGGCTTCCGGTGTGGCACCCATTTCTTCCATGCTGAAGCATGGCATCGTTGTGGGGCTGGGCACCGATGGCTGCGCCAGCAACAATAACCTAAATATGTTCGAGGAAATGGATACGGCCGCCAAACTGGCAAAGGTTGAGAGCCTCGATCCCACTGTCATGTCCGCACGCACTGTTGTTCGAATGGCTACATGCGATGGGGCAAAGGTTCTGGGAATGGGGAATCGTATCGGATCTCTCGAAGGAGGCAAGAAAGCCGATGTTATTATGATTGATATGCGCAAACCCCACCTGACCCCGATGTACCATTCCTATTCGCACCTCGCCTATACGGTAAGCAGCGCCGATGTGGATACCGTCATCATCAATGGCAGGCTGGTCATGAGGAAACGGGAGCTTCTCACCATTGATGCAGATGAAGCGATGGACCAGGTAAACCGTATCGCCATCGGGATCAGGGAGAGTATGAACCTGTAGAAGATAGATCTTGAATCAAGTTCAGGATGACAAAGGTTAGGGATTCAAGATGACTAAGGTTAGGGGCATGAACTCGGTAAAACAGGTACGAAAATTTGACATTCTTTTATCCGGCGGAACATTGCTAACCATGTCTCCGTCTATGGAAATCATCGAAGATTCCGTCGTCGGCATCAGCAATGGCCGATTTTCGCTGGTTGCTTCCAGAAAAGATTGTCCATTGGAAACTTTGGATGACGTCGAGATGATTGATGCCGAAGGCTGCATCCTCCTGCCCGGCCTGGTGAATACCCACACCCATCTGCCCATGACAGCTTTTCGCGGAATGGCGGACGATCTGCCGCTTATGACCTGGTTGCAGGAATATATTTTCCCTGCCGAAGCGCGCTATGTGAATAGGGAGATGGTCTACACAACTTCGATGCTTGGAATAGCAGAGATGATCCTGTCTGGTACAACAACCTTCGGAGATGGATATTTTTTCGAAAGCAGCGTCATCCAGGCCGCCATCGATGCCGGAATGAGGGGTGTTGCCGGTATGGGATTTATCGACTATCCGGCGCCAGGCCGTTCGGACCCATCCGGCCATGGCCCTGCCGCCGAAAAATTTCTTGACCGCTGGCTGGGTTATTCACCCATGATCACGCCTGCCCTGTTTTGTCATGCTCCCTATACATGCAGTACCGAAACAATCACCCTTATTAAAAATCTTGCCCATCAGGCCGGTGTACCCTTCATGATCCATTTGTCTGAAACGGAGGAAGAAGTCGGTATCATTCGGCATCGATATGGCAGCCTTCCTGTTCACCATCTTCAATCCATCCATGCTCTTGACGAAAGAACCATAGCCATCCATTGCAACTGGCTGACAGATGAAGAAATTGATATCCTGGCCAATCTGCACGTCAAGGTGTCTCATAATCCGGAGAGTAACATGAAGCTTGCCACCGGTATGGCCAGAATACCGCTGATGTTGGAGAAACGAATCACGGTGGGCCTTGGGACGGACGGATGCGCCAGCAACAACGATATGGACCTGTTTCATGAAATGGATACGGCCGCCAAAGTTCACAAACTTATTGAGCGGAATCCAACCGTCATGGATGCCCCTGCTGTTTTGAAAATGGCCACCATAGAAGGGGCGCGTGTCCTTGGATTGGAAAAGGAAATCGGATCCATTGAAGTTGGAAAACATGCGGACTTGATTGCTGTAGATATAGATAGCCCGCATCTTACGCCCCTTTATAACCCGTATTCACACCTTGTATACGCCGCTTGCGGTGCAGATGTGGTATTAAGCATTATCGGCGGGCGAATCATCATGAGGGACCGAAAACTCTTAACAGCGGATCTGCAGGCGATTCAAACGGAAGTCCAAAAACTCGCCTTGACCATTAAGGCAGATCATAAATCACATTTTAAGGAGCGGATATCATC
>JBEKJA010000221.1:0-5399 GCA_050011475.1 Syntrophales bacterium | reverse complement strand
AATTTAAGAAGGAGCTTTCACGCAAGCTCGGCGCCGATGTTTCCATTGAAGGAGATCCATACGATTCGATTGCACGGGAGACAGGCGGTAAGCTTTATCGCGCGCCCCTTGGCAACAACAACATGCTGGGCGGCTTCGATCTTATCTACGACTGTGTAGGCTACTCAAAAACCATCCATGATTCGCTGAGATGGCTGTCGGCGAAGGGGACATACGTGATGATCGGCAATCAGTTGGAGCCAGTCCATTTTGACCAGACGCCTGTATGGCAGCAGGAAATTACCATGATGGGCATCAACGCCCATGGCCATGAAAGTTTTCAAGGCCGGGAAATCAGCAGCTTTGATCTTGCCATTGAAATGATTGAAAAAGGAAAAGTCCGGCTGGAAGGATTTGTGACCCACCGGTTCAAGCTTGACGACTACAAGCAGGCCTTCAAGCTCGTCAAGGAAAAATCAGCAGATGTGATCAAAACGGTTTTCGAAATCGCATAGTCCTGATGTTACGGTATTAGGCATCCATAAAGGAGCGCAAGGTTTCCTTGCTGGTGAACCGAGGCGTAAAGCTTAAGTCGCGCTTTATTTTTTTAATGTCCATGGAAAGCGGGTAGCGAATGTAATCGATTTGAGCTTTCCCGAAAGGTACAATTCTGAGACGGAATAGAATTTCCACGAGGGAATAAATCAGCCGGGGGGGGAGGGCGATAAAAGGTTTATTCAAGAACTTCGCAAGTTCGGAGTACCTTAACCCCTCATCGGCAGCGAGATTGAAAATGCCGGATACGTTGCGCACAGCCGCTTGATAGAATGCTTCAGCGGTGTCGTCTTCGTGAACAAACTGCATGATGGGGTCATATCCCTTCACGCCGATGATAACAGGATCCTTCATGGATTTCGCAGTTGTGCTTTTGCATGTGGGTCCCATGACAATGCATGGACGCAACACTACAACCTGGCATAACGGATTGGAATCCACAAATTCAGCAACCAGTTTTTCTATTTCGGCTTTGTTTTCAGCATAGGGGAATCCCGGTGTGGAGCGGGTTGGATAATCCTCAGTGAGGTAGTCCGGTGCTCCCTCGAAAAATCCATAGGCACAGTCTGAACTGGCAACAACAAGCTTACTCACACCTGTTTCCCTGCACGCCCGCAATACGTTTTTCATACCTTTCACATCAACATCGAACTCGAACCCAGGGTCACGCGTCGGATAGGCAATGAATGCAAGATGGATAACCGTATTGATGCCGGCGTCTCTGAACAGGGAAAGAAGTTTCTCACCGTCACGAACATCGCACTGGCGGTATTCAAAACGATCCGGAAGGTTGGGAGGGGCTGGCGCAATGTCAAAGCAGACTACTTTCTGGAACTCAGTGTTCTGCTCAAGACGCTTCAGAAGACGCTTGCCGATGTAACCGAAGGAGCCTGTGATGCCGACTGTTTTCCCAGATTCCGCCATTGGTATTTCCTCCCCGGATATTGTTTATCCCATGACGAGGGCTTGAATCCTCATCAGAAAATTACCGACGTCCCGCGCGTATTCAGGTGATCCCTCCAGTGAAAGGTAACCCTTCTCAACAGCCTTCACCATGTTGATATCATTGGCCAGTACGGGGATGGCCTCATCCACGGTTCTGAATTTCATGTGCACGAACGGCCTCCTCTTTGTATACCTTCCGGGTGCCGCCTGTGTGTTGCCGGCCTTCACACGAAGAAATGCAGCGATATCCTCTTCACCGATCACGGAAAACTGGTAAATCCGCTCCGGCTGTTTTCCTGTCCACTTGTTGATTTCAGGATCCCCCAGCTTGTTATATCTGCTCAGGGATGCCGCCATCATGTATATTGAAAGCTTAACCTTCATCCGCTTCTTATCCGGATCTTTCGGCCTTGCGTTGGGCATAAGAAGCGTAAGATTCATCAGCAAGGCAAGCAGCTTCGACAGCAGACCGATCCTGTAGAAGCCCCCTATGCGGAACAGGGCAGGTTTACCTGCCAGCATGGCCGCCATCCTTTTGACGCTGGAAAATTTGAATGCAAGATCTGGATTAGGGCAAATACCCTGCACAATATCAAGCACACCGTTATTGAACGAGAGGTAAGCACCTAGGTTTCCCTGCCGGCTATCTCGTGCCACGAACTGAATTTTAGCATTCACGCCCTTAAACTTATCCCTGATTTTCTGATTATCCCCCAACACCACCTTCAATAAGGGAAAAAGGGCCTGCAGAAAAAGCTGTGCCGCTATTCTGTCCTTATCGAGTGCCATTTCAGAAACCGTCCTCCCAGCTTTCATCCTCTTCGAAGTCTTTCCCCATAACTTTCCTGACCTTCTCTACGATGCCGTCCGCATCGAACTTGTAGAAATTGTAAAGGTCTTCCGGATACCCGACGAGGGAAAAGCAGTCCGGCATGCCCACCCTGGTAAAGGCGCATGCTTTTCCGCTTTCGGCGATAACCTCGGCCACAGCGCTTCCCAGGCCCCCGTAAATGTTATGGTCCTCGAAAGTGATGATCCTGCGTGTCTCGTTGATGGCTTTCAGGACCGCCTCGTTGTCGAGGGGCTTTATGGTATGCATGTTGATGACCCTGACGCTCAGGCCGTCATTCTTCTCGAGTATGCGTGCCGCCTCCCGCGCCTGTAATACTGTAATGCCACAGCATATCAGTGTAATATCGGTTCCGGGATTAATTTCCACGGATTTCCCGATTTTAAAGCCGTACTGATCGTCTTCATAGCATGTAGGCTCAAACCCTCGGCCGATCCTAATATAAACAGGGCCGGGATGCTCGATGCAGGCGATGACCGCATTGGCGCACTCAATGCCATCTGCGGGCACGACTACCGTCATATTGGCCATGGAGCGCATGATCGCGATGTCCTCTGTGCATTGATGCGTTGTACCGGCTTGCCCGAAGGAGATCCCGCCATGCGTGGCGATGATCTTCACATCAAGGTTCTGATAGCATATATCGGTTCTGACCTGTTCGGCCGCACGCAAGGTGGTGAAAACAGCCATAGTTGACACGACGGGTACAAGGCCCGAAAGGGCGAGCCCTGCCGCCATGCCGAACATGTTCTGCTCCGCGACACCCGCATTGAAGAATCGGTGGGGATATTTCTCGGCGAATATCCCGATCTTCGTCGACTTGGCCAGGTCGGCCGACAGACCGACGATACGGTCATACTTCTCACCAAGTTTGCATAACACTTCGCCGTAGATATCGGCCTGTGTCATCGTATTGGCATCATAAACGTTCCAGGTCAGGCCCTCTGCCATCGTATGCCTCCATCACAATTAATTTGTGCTACCAGCATTTTTTGAGAAATACGGCCATTATTCCGCTACCGCAGTTGCCACATACTGTTTTGCTTTTGCCAGTGTATCGGAATCAAGTCCCCCGTAATGCCACTTCACATCGTTCTCCATGAAGTCCACACCTTTACCCTTAATTGTATGGGCCATTATCAAAACAGGAGCTTTCTTCTCATTCAGGGCGGCCTATATGGCACCGGACAACTCTGTCCAACTGTGGCCATTCACTTCGCGCACGATGAAGCCGAAGGACCGCCATTTATCGCTGAACGGCTCAAGGGCCATGACATCTTCCGTATTGCCATCTACCGAGAACTTGTTGCGGTCCACGATGGTTATCAGATTCGTCAGCTTGTAATGAGAGGTCGCCATTGCCGCTTCCCAGGTAGTCCCCTCATTGCACTCGCCGTCACCCAACAGACAATACGTCGTCCACTTTTTTCCCTGGAGCCGTGCGCCAAGCGCAAGACCCACTGCCATGGGTAAACCATGGCCCAGGGAACCTGTTGAGGCATCCAGACCGGGCACTTTGTGCTTGTCCAGGTGCATTCCGAAGGGCGACTTGAATTTATTGAAGTCCTTCAGCAATTCGAAATCGAAGTATCCCTTTCGGGCCAACAGGGGTGCGAATCCCACCCCTGCATGGCCTTTACTGAGGATGAACCGGTCCCGGTCCTCCTTCTCTGGATTCTTCGGATCAATGGATAGATACTTGTAATAGAGCAGCACCAGGATCTCGACGATGCTAAGCGCTCCTCCAATATGGGCGCCTCCCGCCCAGAACGTTACGTCCAGTATGTCCTGTCGCAGTTGCTTTGCGTACTGCCGTAACCCGGCAATTTCCTGATCGCTGAGAGGCATGATTTACTCCTTTAAATCGTAGGGGGATAGTTGAATGGGCACTTATACCTTCTAAGGACTGCCTTACTGAAGATGGCGCATTTTAAATGTGGTGACAGAACAAAGTCAACTTAAATTATTAGCTCCTTTATGAACCCCTTTCCCCTTATCCGCTTCATGTTTTAATTGGTAATCGTTGATTCTGTGTTATTGAATGTAACCTTGTTTCGTGGGTATCTTCAATCCATACTGCTATCCAAATAATAATAAAATAGCACAACTCTAACTCAACATATGATACAAGTATCGGGGGCAGGTCATGCCGTACATGGGTAGTTTTGAATGAAGTTCGCAGGTACGTCAATCATTTGACGTTAAGGAGGGAAAACGATGCCGCTGGACAAACAGACCTCTGGCAGGATTCGGGCAGCCAGAACAGAGTGGGAAGAGGGAGTATTAAAAAAGAATCTGCAGCGTATGGGGCTCACGGCTAGTCCTGTGGAGGTATCGAGTCCCCTCGATATCGGGGAGGATGACTTCCTCGAGATGGTGGGCTTTCCCGGGGAGTATCCGTTTACGGCCGGTCGGTTTGCCATTCCTTTGCATCATGTTATCTGGGGACGGGGCAAAACGCTGGGCGGCGGCAAAAGCATTCGCCATGCCTTTGGGTATGCCGGTTACGGGACGCCTGAGGACATGCGGGATTTCTACATTGAGCGGGGCAAGACGATGGCACGCGGGGGCGGTCCCAACATTGCCTTCGACCTGCCGACCCAGATCGGCTATGATTCCGATCACGAACTTGCCGAAGGCGAAGTCGGCAGGGTCGGGGTGGCCATTGATACCCTCAAGGATTTCGAGACGATTTACGAAGCCTTTACCGGCGACACGGACCTCGATCGGATTGCCTCCAACTGGACGATTAACGCAACGACCAATATCATTCTGGCTATGTACGTAGCACTGGCGGAAAAACGCGGCATCCCTCCTGAAAAGCTGCGGGGAACCCCCCAGAATGACATCTTGAAGGAGTTCATCGCCCGGGGTACCCAGGTTTTTCCCGTCGGTCCTTCACTGCGTATGACCCGGGACACATTCACGTATTGCAACGAACATCTGCCCAACATGAACACCATAAGTGTCTGCGGGTACCATATACGCGAGGCCGGCGCAACCCGGGTACAGGCCGTCGCCTTCGCCATGGCCAACGCCATGGCCTATTTTAAGGTCGCCATGAACGCCG
>JBEKJA010000220.1:0-5429 GCA_050011475.1 Syntrophales bacterium | reverse complement strand
ATTCTTCCGGATGCCGGTGAACGTTATATGTCCACGGTGTTGTTTGATGGTATCGGATAGTGCGATAAAGGAATAATTTTATGAAGTTTTGTAACACGATCAGGGAAGATGTAAAAACAGTTATCCTAAAGGATCCCGCGGCAAGGAGCCTATTGGAAGTCCTGATCTGCTATCCGGGCCTTCACGCCATATGGCTGCACCGCTTAGCGCACGCATTATGGCACCGCCGTTTATATTTTTTCGGCCGCCTGGTATCCCATATCAGCCGCTTCTTGACGGGAATTGAAATCCACCCGGGAGCGAAGATCGGCCGAAGATTCTTCATTGACCATGGTGCCGGTGTGGTTATCGGAGAAACGACGGAGATCGGAGACGATGTTCATCTCTACCAGGGTGTTGTCCTTGGCGGGGTCAGCCTTGAGAAAAAGAAGCGGCATCCGACGATCGGCAATGGTGTTCTTATCGGGGCCGGCGCCATTGTGCTAGGCCCCGTCCACATCGGTGACGGAGCACGCATAGGTGCCGCATCGCTGGTCATCATAGATGTTCCGCCCCGTGCCCTGGCCGTGGGTGTACCCGCCCGGCTCGGCCTTGGATTTTCAGAGGCTGAGCTGCAGGATCTTACAGACAACAAACTGCCTGACCCGATAGCCGACGCTTTCAGGTTCTTCGGACGGCAAATCGAAACCTTGGAGACCCGGCTTGCCGAATTGGAAAAACAGCAGGGAATTGCTGTGGAGCTCAACGGTTACCTGGAAGAAAAAAAGAAGGAGATTGAGCGTCTTTTTTCAACATCGCCCGAAGAATTCAAATCCGGAGAGGGGATTTGATCATCCATGGGAAGAATTATCTCTGTAAATATTGGCAAAAAAACAGGTGAAAAAAAAGACCCGTTGATGCAATGCAAATTGATCAAAGATTCCGGTTTGCTTAATGATGCTCATGCAGGCTCGGAAATTCGCCAGGTCAGTTTATTGGCCATGGAAAGCATTGAGAAGATCAGGCAGAAAGGACTTGATGTCCAACCGGGAGATTTTGCAGAGAATCTGACTACGGAAGGGATTCATCTCTATTCCCTGCCCATCGGAACGAAATTGAAGATAGGCCGGGATGTCCTTCTCGAAGTGACCCAGATTGGTAAAATATGCCACGACCGGTGCCATATATTTTATACGGTGGGAGACTGCGTGATGCCGAGTGAGGGGATTTTTACCTGTGTCATCTCCGGTGGCGAAGTCACCATAGGCGATATTATCGAAGCAGAGTAATCACAGTTTCCATCTAGATATTAAATGTATGTGCGGGCGCCTATGAACCTCTCCCTGAAATAGTTGCTGTCGAAGGAGTCTGCGCGGATTCTCTTTCCGCTTCCCGGTGCGTGTATAAACCAGCCATCCCCTGCATAGATGCCAACATGACTAACCTTATCCACTCCCTTCGTAGTGAAGAAAACAAGATCGCCCTTCTGCAGATCATCCAGGTCAACCTCCGTACCCCATTCGAACTGTTCCCTTGAGGTCCTGGGCAAGGTCAGTCCATTGAGTTGATACACAGCTTTGGCCAAACCACTGCAATCGAATCCTTTCTCCGGTGTGGTTCCTCCCCATAGATAAGGGACATCGATGAAGCTCTCGGCCGTCTTGACCAGCTCGTTTCGAAGGTAATCCGTCCCGTACTGTGCCGCTTTGGCCGCCGCCTGATCCTGAGGGTAAACAATATAGTACACATCAATGACGCCTGCACTCGCAAGACTCTCTGCACGGGACCTGGCTAATTCCCTGGTTTCGAAGTTTCCGAAGCGCACTTTATACAGCCCGGACGGATCCTTGAAATAGGTTGCATTCAGGCCTTTCCGGCAAAGCTGTTCTGTCAGGTGTGCTGCATTATCAACCTTGGCAAATGCTCCTGCTTGAATCGTGTAACCGATATGTTCGAGCTCTTTACGCAGAATATACTTTTTTGCCGTTTTTGGGGGTGCTTTAGGTTGAACACGGTAGTTGGAACGTATAGCCACCTTCCCGCCGCATGCTGTGAGATAAAATATGCAGAGGGCCGAAATAAAGAAGCGGTAACCAGATTTCTGAAACACCGCAATCATCATTAAGTATTTCTAGCAAAAAAAAGCTGATACCTCAAGAACTGTTCCAACAGTACGCCTCATTCCTCAGGAATCGCGCGCCTTAATGTGTCTGACATTACGCATTGATGCCACTGAGTCGCGTGACCGAACGGAGAGCCTCTTGCCGATATGAAGCATGCTGAGAAAACTCATACAACATCAACTTGCATGCTTGGCCAGAGCCACCGCCATGAGTGGCAGAATGGAGGATAGAACAAAGGCCCCAGGAAATGTTCTCAATAAGACGAACGATGCGAATACGGTCGTCTGCTGACTGGCTATCAAGTCCTTTAAGATAGCGAGCGAGGTAGGGGGCAATCTCAGGGTTCCTCAGTTCCTTTTCACCTGGACAGCAGGCTAGGATTCCGCCAGTGATGTCTTCAGCTAGACGGATCAGGTCATAGACTGCTCTGGAAATATAGTATTTAGCGTTGTTGGCAAGGATCGGGTCCGGCAGGTAACCGCTACCGGCGGAAAGCTCATATCCCCTCGCTGCAGCAGCCACTCCACAGGAATACATAGTCTCTGAAATAGAATACATATCTGCCAATTTATCCTTAACATGGGAAACATTCCGCAGCCCATTGTTGACTGCCATAAGTTCCGTAGCAGCAATGAGCACATCCGCCCAGCCGGACTTGCACCCCCCTGTCGTTGGTCTGTGGCAGGCACCGAACAGATTGTTAAACTCATCCAGATATTCAACTTCACCACACATGAAGACCCGTTCCCAAGGAACAAAGATATTGTTAAAGATCACAATGCATTCGTGAACGCCGTATTTTGTGTTTCCCAAATCGATCTCTGCTCCTTCCGTTCGCCGGTCATCCTGTGACTGGCGGACGGAGATATTAATAAGACCGGGTGTATTGCCTGGTATGGCGCATACCACAACATAGTCCTCGTCGCCGGGCCGGTGAGTTGTGCAGGGCATAACCAATTTCTCGTGGGCGAGGATAGCTCCAGTTTGACATAGTTTGGCGCCTTTCAGTACAATACCGTCCTGGTTCCTGTCCACGACCTTCAGATACATTTCTGGGTCAGGCTGCATGTAAGCCTGGATTCGCCGGTCTCCTTTCGGATCTGTGATGGCAGGACAGCCCAGAAGGTCCTCTTTCTGCATCATCTTGATCCAGTTCAAGGCATTGTTATGATATCGGGTTCCTTTGTCTTTATCGATCTTCTGGGTGATATAAAGCAACGGGGCAAATATATTCTGGACGCATCGGAAGGAACAGCAGCCGAGGTAACGGTTAGCGAAACGAGTGATGTTGACCTTCCTTATCAGATCATCGGTGCTTTGGGGAACATGTTGAAATCGGGAAATAGTCTCACCGGTGAGGTGTGATTTTGTCAAGAACTGTTCCTGAAGGTCCCGCTTGAAAGCTAAATCATATGTTTCAGCTACAGCCTCGATTGCTGGTCGGGTCTTGGGATGGTTACATACGTTGTTAATTTTCCCTCCATTGATATAAAGTTCGAAATTCATAGCCCTGATGCTTTCGATATATTCTTTACCAGTTTTCATACAATGACCTCCTATCCCTTTATTGATATTTAATATTGATGGACGCTAAAATTATAACGAATGGAAGTGGTTTTATAAAACAAGAATCACATTCCTCGACATAAATAAGCTGCCATAGCAAGCAATGGAAGCATCAAACATAGATAGTCTAATCTTTGATTTTATTTGAGTTGAGTAGACCGGTTCCTCCCAACACTGCAGGTTGAGATTTGTTTTCTCCTTTTACTGCCTGTTTTCAGGGAGGTGCCACAATATCTCGACTATTAACGTTTGTAATCTTGCATATTACTTAAATTTCATCAACTGAAGAGTACAGGAAGGAAGCAAAATGCTGACTCCTCCTACAACTGTTCGATGGTGGGCTATTATCAAAATTAAGGATTACGGACCAAAGCAAATAATCTATATAGTATCCCCATATTTTTCCAGACGTTAATATGAAGTCTTGTTATGTTTTAATCATTTTTTATTCTCCTTAAACATTATAATTTTTTAAATCTTCTCTTGCTGATTTTTCCATAGAGTATTCTCCGTTTAAATATTCAATGTCGTTTTGGATATAGTGTATTTTCCAAATTGATTCACCGTTAATTTTTTGTCTGTCAAAATCACGTATGGTCTTTAACAATTGATACACCCATTGACATTAACAAAGAGCATCCACATATCAGAATTGTCAAAGTGCCGCAATGTGAAAGGCTTGGATTATTTCTCTGGATATGAAAAAAAGTTTAATCATTTCACTGGGAGGTAAGAAGCAAGCATTTCGAGATATTGGCGGTGATCATGAACTGCCCGAAAGGACAATTATTTGATAGGCTGACTACAGCTTAAGAATAAGCAAACATTGCGACGCTCTTTGATATTGCATTCAAGTTCTTTGAAGAAGATAAGCAGAAAAGAGTATTGTTCAGTCGAGATTCTGCGATGCCCGTATTGAGTCTATTCTACTGGATGTTAACGAAAAATAAAACACAGAGTCTTTGTGGTGATTATCACCCTTAGAAGACCAAGAATTCAAATGATGGACTCCAGTTAAAAGACAAGACGGCATATGCGGATCTCGTTAGCCCCTCGCAAGAGAGATATATTTCTTGGGGGGGGCTTTTATTTGTGATCAATTTATGATGCTTGGACAGGTTGAGTTTGAAACTAACCTTCGTGAAAGTGCACTTTCCAACATCTTTCTTGGATAAACTATCGCCTGATTGACGATGCCCTCCTGAATAGTTTCCATTTCGATAACCCTGTTTTGTGTATCAAGACCTATCACAGAAAATCGCTCATTTTCGCAGCCACCCAATGCCGTGCGGCAGTGATTAAGAAGTTCACTCGTACAGCCAAACCTGGGGACGCTCTTTTGCCTTTTGTCCGAGATATAGACTTCCGAATTCCTTGATGAGATATATCAGAATGGCTGTATGGTTTCCAACCCCGGATGTTTTCTCCAACTCATGAAGATCCGCGTCCATAACATCCTTAAGGGATCCAAATGACTGTATCAAGATTTTGGTAACAGCCTTGTTGTCTTTCCAGGGTATCCCCTATAAAAGGAGAAGTTCAAGGGCTTCATAATCATGGAAGGCGGAAAGGCCTGATGATATGAAACGCTTCTTCAGTCGGCTGCAGTGGCCATCGGAACCGGTAATACTATCAGTCATAAAATAACTTTCATTTAATAAAAAGAAGCAGGGTCATTGCGAGGCGGCGCACAAGCCGCCGTGGCAATCGCCGCGCTTCGCTCGCAATGACATCAATAAAAAAAGGTGGCCGGGACGATAC